>NZ_CP086380.1:0-200000 GCF_020889625.1 Deinococcus radiophilus | reverse complement strand
CCTCTATTTCTGGGCTAAGAAGCATTTCAGCGACCAGAAAATCTGCCCGCACCAGAAGGTCACAGATGCCATGCTGGTTGCTCTGCTGCTCTCCCGTCTCGTCTTCAAGCATCCATTTCCTTCCATCTGGTGGAACATCCTCAAGGAAGACCGTCCCGGTCTTCCTTCCTACACTCAGGCCTACACCAGGGGCATCAAACTGTTGCCACTCCTAGAGCATGTTGCAAGCCCAGCTCAGCCCTGCACTGAAGTCGTAGTTGATTCAATGCCCCTCCCCATTTGCCGTCCCAAACGCACGCACCTTTGTCAGTTCCCAGGCGCGAAATGGGGATTTGGAACTCAGGGCGAGTTCTTCGGATATAAGCTGCACGCCTGGGTCACACCAGGTGGACAAATCGTTCAGTACGTCATCCGACCTGCCAACCTCCATGACGTTACGGTCAGCTATGAGCTGAATCTCAGATGGCCAGAGTTTGAAGGCCCAACCATCATTGGCGATAAGGGGTATTGCTGTCTGGGCTACGTGTATCCGCCCAAGAAGAACACCAGATATGACACGGGATGGCGAGAATCTCGCCATCCCAAAATCCGCAAACGTATTGAAATAGTCTTCTCTGCGCTTGTGGAAGCTCAAATCCGCTCTGCCCAAACCAAAACCCTGGGTTCACTTAAGCTCCGCGTCGTCTTAGCCGTACTCGCCCACAATCTTGCTAGGCCCTAAACGGCGTATACCACTAAGCCAATCTGCCTATTTCGATCAATATCAAATCTTGCTAAGCTCATTTCGAAAGGAGTCGAAATGAAATACACTGATGCGCCACTAGTACAGATGAACCGGCACTTCCGGATCACTCTCACTCGCTTGATAAATCATGCTGAGCGCGATTTGCGTCTGGCGCGTACGGCCCAGGACATGGCCGACGCCAACACAGCCAAAGCCCGCCTAAATACCTTGGAAGCGGCCCTAGGGATCTATACTGCCGCCCACTTCCACGCCTATGGAGAACGCCCCTGGCCGGAAGAAGAGGCCACCCATGCAGGCCGCTGAGTTACACGCCCGCGCAGCCCTGTTTCGCGCACTTGGACAGCCTGCCCGCCTGTTTATCCTGCGGCTGATCTGGGACGCACCCCTCAGCGGCGAACGCCTGAGCGAGTTAAGCGGCCTGGCCCCGGCCACCGTCAGCCATCACCTGAGTGCCCTGCGAGAAGTAGGGCTGATCCAGACCCATCAGGACGGCCATCACCGCCTGCATGTGGCGCGGCACGGTCAACTCGATGCGGCCCTGAAAGATTTAATTACGGGCCGTGCCCCTGTGCCCGATCCCACTGATCCTTACCGCGACAAAGTTCTGCGGGCCTTTATGCCCCACGGTCAGCTGACCGGCATTCCGGCTCAGCGGCGCAAGCGCGACGTGATCCTCACCGAGCTGGCCGGGCTATTCGTGCCCGGACAGACCTACCCGGAGCGCGAAGTGAACACCATACTGTCGCAGTATCATCCTGACTTTTTTACCCTTCGCCGCGAGCTGGTAGATGGCGGCTGGCTGAGCCGGGAAAGCGGTGTCTACCAGCGCAGTGGGCGCTAAAGGATAATGGCGGATGGCCGACCCGCTCTCCCCCATCCCGCCCAGCACCATGGAGACTGTGGGCGAATGGCGTGATTTTTGCGCGGCCCTGCCCGGATCATAGGAAACGTTTCCCTTTGATCGGACCACGCTGGTCTGGAAAGTCGGCGGAAAAATGTATGCCCTGACCGATATCAGTGCAGACGCTTTGCAGATAAGTGTCAAAGTTCGCCCCGAAGATGGTGCGCGGCTGCGGAGCGAATATCAGGCCGCGCAACCTGGCCACCACCTGAATAAACGCCACTGGATCACCGTGACGCTGAGCAGAGATGTTGGGCTCCAGCGCATGACTGAGCTGGTGCGCGGCAGTCATGCGCTGGTCGTTCAGGGCCTGACCCGAGCGGCACGGGCTGAACTGGGACTATAAATCTGCTCGCGCTGCCTGCGCTGCCACTTTGAGGAAATAGCGCAGCCCAGCTCCGGCTGAAACGTCGGTATTCCAGCGTGGAATGACATGTAGGTGAACCTGCGGAACGTGCGCTCCAGCTGCCGGAAACACGTTCCAGCCTACGGTGTAGCCATCCGGCTGCACGGTCGCCGCCAGATGGGCCCTGACCTGACCCAAGAGGGTATGGGTAGCGGCCACTTCAGCAGGCGTCAGATCAAACACCGATTCGCAGCGGCGGCGCGTCACGATAATCCCGGAATACGGCAACCCTTCAGCGAATTCCGGCTCCAGCGCGCTATAGATACACAGCTCATTTTGTAGATTCAGCCGCTCAGGGTGAGCGCTCAGGTGTCCATCAGCATCTGGCACGAGCGGGTTGTCCTGGGGATGCGCCAGCCAGTGCGCCCACTCCTCTTCACGCCGCTTGAGTAACGTGCCGTCCAACCTCACCGTGAGATCCATACCGCATCTTAAGCCAGCTCTTAAGTGCTGCTGACCTGACTGTTGATTGCTCCCGCTAGGCTGAGGCTATGGCAGATATTGCAAGAAAAGCAGCGGCCCACTGGGAAGGCGACCTCAAAGGCGGACAGGGCACCGTCAGCACCGAGAGCGGCGTACTGGAAAGCGCCCAATACTCGTTCGGAACACGCTTCGAGAACGGCCAGGGGACCAACCCTGAAGAACTCCTGGCCAGTGCCCACGCGGGTTGCTTCACCATGCAGCTTTCGGCCCTGCTGTCAAACCACGGCCACACCATCGAAAGCCTGGATACCGACGCGACCTGTGAGATGGTCAAAGACGGTCCAGGCTTTAAGGTCAGCCGCCTGGTCCTGAAGGTACGTGGCAAGGTGACGGGCAGCGATCAGGCCGACTTTGAGGCGCACGTCAAGGAAGCCGCCGAGAAGTGCCCCATGAGCCGTGTGATGCAGGGGAACGTGGAGATCGTCCACGAGGCAACGCTGGAAAGCTGATTGGAGCTGCGAGAAACCAGGGAAGGAGACTCATCGGCTCCTTCCCTGCTTCGTTGGCAGGCTCAGCCGCCGCCCAAGCTCTGAAGCAGCATGTAAAAGAAATAGAAGATCCCAATGAAGACCGGCAAGGCCCAGATGGTGAGGACGGCTGCAGCGGCGTTGCCTACCCCGTTGACCTTTTGTTCCACCAACAAGCATTGGCGGGTGGCTTCGGTGACGCCGACAGCCTGAACTGCGCCCCAATAGGCCACCGGGCGGCAGGTGGGCAGAGCGACCAGCTGGGTGGCCGGGGTCTGATCATTCGCCTCTAGCACCGGAATGGCCGACGCCATCGAAACGATGTCGGCACTGAAGGCGATGGTGTTCTGGCCCCCCTGCCCAGACGGAACGGTAATCGCCGGAGCACAGCTGGATAAGGACGCCAGCAGCGCCAGCGAAGCCATCAATGTGACCCTTTTCATGGTCTAGGCAGTCTAGATGTTTTTGGCAGGCCGACGTGAGCGGCGATGTAGGGAGCACATGCCGCCTGCGGGGTATCCAGCAGCGATAGGGAACCTGGAAACGCACGCGGCACAGGCATAAATTGCCGCCCAGCTGCACTAGTCTGAACAGATGCAGCGCTTGTTCTTCCGGATGCGCGAGTTCACCGAGCAGTTCTGGTTTATTCCAGCGCTGATGACAGCCACCGCCCTGCTGCTGGCCGAGCTGGGCATCACCCTGGAAGAGCAGTTCGGGGTGCCGCGTGGCCTGGCCTTCGTGTACACCGGCGGCGAGGCGGGCGCACGCAGTGTGCTGGGCGCTATCGCCAGCTCCAGCATCGGCACAGCGGGGACCATCTTTTCCATCACCATCGCGGCGCTGTCATTTTCAGCCAGCAGCATGGGGCCACGGCTGCTGGAACACTTCACGCATGACCGCGGCAACCAGATCACGCTAGGCATCTTTATCGGCACCTTTACTTTTACGCTCTATAGTCTGCGCGCCGTGACTGGCGGCGAGGAAACGCCGTTTGTGCCGCACGACAACGTTACCGCAGCCCTGGTCCTGGCCGTCGCCTGTGTGGCTGCCCTGGTGTATTTCCTGGCCCACGCCACCCGCAATATCAACATGACCCAGACCATCAATCTGCTGCGTGAAGACATGTACCGGACGCTGGAGAGGTCCACCCTGACCCAGCGTCCGGCCGAGATTCCCTGTCCTGATACGGACTTCTGGGAAGGCGGTGAAGTCCTGCGGCTGGGTTCTGCTGGTGGCTAACTGCAAATGCTGGACGTTGACGGCCTGATTGCCTCGGCGATCAACTCCGATGTGACAGTGCGACTCTTTGTACGCCCTGGCCAGTACCTGCTATCCCAACACCGTGATTGCCGTGGGTGTGCCGCATGTGCCTAGCGATCTGCTGGAGTATTTGACCCTGGGCCGTGAACGAATCACCGATCAGGACCCGGAATATGCCATCCGGCAGCTGAGTGAAGTGGCGGCGCGGGCGCTGAGTCCCGGCACCAATGATCCAGTGACCACCATGGATATTCTGGACCGCTTCGGAGATGCGCTCTGCGCCCTGCAAGACCGCTGGTGGCCGAGCGGCGTCCACGCGGATGAATCTGACAAGGTGCGACTGGTACGGCCCACCGTGGATTTTGATGGAGTGGCCCACACCATGTTCGAGATGGTGCGGCAGTACGGCTCCAGCAGCCCAGAAGTCACCCTTCATTTATTGAAGGTGCTGCAGATTACCGCGACCTGTCTGCGCAGCGAAGAATCATTGCAGGTGCTGCGCGAACATGTGCAGGCGGCGTACCACGATGCCCACAAAGCCCTGACCAATCCACGCGACCTGCACCGACTGGAGAGGGCCTACCACGGGGCACTCCGGGCCATGGAAACCGGGCTGCCGAAGTAACTGTCCATGAATGGGCTGCGCTATCTGAGAAGACGGGCAAGGGAGCGCCATACCCGCGGTCATCTCCGGGCAATCTGGGAATGCTGTAATAAGTTTCCCCATCTGTGTAAACCAGAACCCTATCTGCCGAGGTAAGCCAACATGACCAGATTCGAACCGGAAACCCCTGACCCGTCTCTCTCAGCGTCCACCGACCAGCCTTACCGCGACGCCCACGACTACCGTGACTCTGGCATGATGGGCGGCCATGGCGCTGCCGGTGCACGGCTGACTGACGCCCAGATTGCGCCGGCCACGCTGGACTCTGCCCAGGAGAACGCTCCGAAGTATGGGGGCCGCTTCGGTTACGGCCAGCTGACGCCTGAACTGGATCCCCGGGACCGCCGCAGCGATGGACAGCTGCGCGAAGCCATCTATGCTGCGTTGCACGACGAACGTGGCATAGACACCCGCAGTATTGAAGTGCAGGTGCACGGCGGTCAGGTGGACCTGAGCGGCTCGGTCCCCAGCCCGGAACAGATCAGCCGTATTCAAAACCGCGTGCGCCGGATGCGCGGTGTGCTGGGCCTGAGCAACCGTCTGACCGTCAAGCCGCTGCCGGCCACCGCTCACCCGACTGATTTGCCTACCAAACAGCTGACCACTGGGCAACACGCTACGGGCGAGACGGCCACCATGGGCATCCCCGGCAGCAGCCTGGTAGACGATGAAACCAGCGAAGGTAGACGCATCGCCGAGAACAACCGGCAATAGACCCAACCACCTGGAGGAAATCATGCAAGAAAAAGACCGAGTTGGACAGGATGTAGAACAGGGCGAAAACAGTGCTGCCGAGCCTCAGAACACCCAATCGCGCGAAATGGAAGGCGAAGGCATGAGCAGCAGCTACTCCGGTATGGGCAACCTGACCGAAGAAGAGGGAGAGCACATGGCAGAAGGAGCTGAACAGAGCGAAGACGGACAGCCGTAAATAGGCGAGGTGAGGAGCTGGGGCACTGGCTCCAGCTTTTCTCTTGTCGTTCAGCCCAACGGCCAGCGACTTATCATCGGAACATGGGAGTCTTGGCGACCGTCACAGCCACCGTGCACGCCATAGAGGCTGCCGCGCTTCTGTTCACCCCCCAACTAACGCCTGGTACTCAGGTTGATTGGTCTGCTGCCTGACTACTTCGCTGCTGGGGCACTGGATACTTGGCACCGGGCTTGCTGTGATGTCCTCGCTGAGGGCCATACGCCAGCTGACCGGATCACCGAAGCCCTCTTCGAATTCGCACGGAGAAACCTCTACGCCCAGTTTGACCCCGAACTGGCCGAGGGTGACTTTCGGCACCTGGCAGGTGTCCTGCCCAAGCACGGAATCCGGCCCCCGGACACCGACACAAGCTCTTTCGCAGCCTGGTAGACCCCATATACCCCCGGGTCTGGGTTCCGGCCTCTGTATCTCCTTCATCCGTGACATACTACGTATCTGGAATGCCTAAGCGAACTGACCTCCAGACCATCCTGATTCTCGGCAGCGGCCCCATTCAAATCGGGCAAGCGGCCGAGTTCGACTATTCCGGCACCCAGGCGCTCAAGGCGCTGCGCGGAGAGGGCTACCGCGTCGTTCTGGTGAACTCCAACCCGGCGACCATCATGACCGACCCGGAGCTGGCCGACGCCACCTACCTGGAGCCGCTGACCCCAGAGTTCGTGCGCCGGGTGATTGAGAAGGAACGCCCCGACGCCATCTTGCCCACGCTGGGCGGCCAGACGGCGCTGAACCTGGCGATGGAGCTGCATGCGAACGGCACGCTGGAAGAGTTCGGTGTGGAGCTGATCGGCGCGAACGCCGAGGCCATTCACAAGGGCGAAGACCGCGAAGCCTTCCAGGCCGCCATGAAGAAAATTGGCGTGGAAACGGCACGCGGCAAGATGGTTCACTCCATGGAAGAGGCGACCGAGTACCAGAAGGAACTGGGCCTGCCGGTGGTCATCCGCCCCAGCTTTACGCTCGGCGGCACCGGCGGCGGCATTGCGCACACCTACGAGGACTTCCTGCGGATTACCGAGGGCGGCCTGCGCGACAGCCCGGTGAACAGCGTGCTGCTCGAAGAATCTATCCTGGGCTGGAAGGAATACGAGCTGGAAGTGATGCGCGACACCGCCGACACGGTGGTCATCATCACGAGTATCGAGAACTTCGACCCGATGGGCGTGCATACCGGCGACTCCATCACGGTGGCCCCGGCGCAGACGCTCAGCGACGTGGAGTATCAGGACCTGCGCGACATGTCGCTGAAAATCATCCGTGAAATCGGGGTGGATACTGGCGGCTCCAACATCCAGTACGCCGTGAACCCCGAAGACGGGCGCGTGATCGTGATCGAGATGAACCCCCGCGTCAGCCGCTCCTCGGCGCTGGCGAGCAAGGCCACCGGCTTTCCGATTGCCAAAATCGCCGCGCTGCTGGCGGTGGGCTACCACCTGGACGAGCTGCCCAACGACATCACCAAGGTGACGCCCGCCGCCTTCGAACCCACCATCGACTACGTGGTGACCAAGATTCCGCGCTTCGCCTTCGAGAAGTTCCCCGGCACGCCCGACCACCTGGGCACGCAGATGCGTTCGGTGGGCGAGGTGATGGCGATTGGCCGGACCTTCAAGGAGTCGCTGCAAAAGGCGCTGCGGAGCATCGAGGCCGACGTACGCGGTGAATTTGCCGTCATGACCAAGGACGAGTTGCGCGCGCTGCTCTACCCCAACCCTCGCCGCATCGAAGCCGTGATTGAGCTGACCCGCCGGGGCGAAAGCGTGAGCGCCCTGCACGAAGCGACCCGGATCAACGAGTGGTTCTTGCACCAGCTCCGCGAGATTATTGACGCCGAGAAGGAAATCAGCGAGCTGGGGCCGATTGCTACTTGGAAATACGAGTACTGGCGCGAGATCAAGCGGCTGGGCTTCAGTGACGCCCGCATCGGGGAGATCGTGGGCCTGAGTGAGCCGCAAGTCCGTGAGCTACGTAAAAAGGCCCAGGCCACCCCGGTCTACAAGACGGTGGACACCTGCGCCGCCGAGTTCGAGGCGTTCACGCCGTACCACTACTCCACCTACGAGTGGGAAGACGAGGTGCGCGGCACCCAAAAGCCCAAGGTGGTGATTCTGGGCTCGGGCCCCAACCGCATCGGGCAGGGCGTGGAGTTCGACTACGCGACCGTGCATGCCGTGTGGGCGCTGCAGGCGGCGGGCTATGAGACCATCATGGTGAACTCCAACCCTGAAACGGTCAGCACCGACTACGACACCGCCGACCGCCTGTACTTCGAGCCGCTGACCTTCGAGGACGTGATGAACATCATCGAGCACGAGAAGCCGGTAGGAGTCATCGTGCAGCTGGGCGGACAGACACCGCTGAAGCTGGCGCAACGGCTGGCCGACGCGGGCGCACCCATTATCGGGACCAGCCCCGAAACCATCCACCAGGCCGAGGACCGCGCCAGCTTCAACGAGCTGTGTGAGCGCCTGGGCATTCCGCAGCCGAAGGGCAAGGTGGCCGCCACCCCCACGCAGGCCGAGCGCCTGGCGGAGGCACTGGGCTTCCCGCTGATGGCCCGCCCCTCCTACGTGCTGGGGGGCCGCGCCATGCGGACGGTGCGCTCCATGTCCGAGCTGAAAACCTACCTGAAGGAAGTGTACGCCGCCGTGGAAGGCCAGCCGAGCATCCTGCTGGACCAGTTCCTGGAAGGCGCGCTGGAGCTGGACGTGGACTGCCTGTGCGACGGCGAACGCGCCGTGGTGGCGGGCGTGATGGAACACATCGAAGCGGCGGGGGTCCACTCGGGCGACTCGGCCTGCATCATCCCGCCGGTGAGCCTAAGCCCTGAGCTGCTGGATGAGGTGAAGCGCACCACCGAGAAACTGGCGCTGGAACTGGACGTCAGGGGCCTGATGAACGTGCAGTACGCGGTCAAGGACGGCGTGCCGTACATTCTGGAAGCCAACCCCCGCGCCAGCCGTACGGTGCCGTACGTGAGCAAGGCGACCGGGCACCCACTCGCCAAGTACGCCGCCCGCATCGCCGCCGGCGAGACGCTGGAGCAGATTGGCCTGCTGGACACGCCCACGCCGGGCATGTACTCGGTGAAGGAAGTTCACCTGCCGTTCCTGAAGTTCGCCGGCGTGCCGCCCATCCTGGGGCCGGAGATGAAGAGCACCGGCGAAAGCATGGGCATAGACGCCGACCCGTACCTGGCGTACTACCGCGCCCAGATTGGCGCCAAGAACATGCTGCCCCTCAGCGGCTCGGCGGTGGTGCTGGGCGAAGGGCTGGACGCGGTGGCCGCTGGCCTGGAAAGCGCGGGCCTCGGCGTGAGCCGCGAAGCTGGCGAAGAACTGCCCGACCTCCTGATTGACACCACCGAGAGCGGGCTGCTGCGGCAGGCGCTGGAGCGTGGCAAAGCGATTGTGACGACAAAGGAGGCTGCTGAGTGGACCGCTAAGGCTATTAAGGCGGCGGTGGACGCTGGGGAGTTGGGGGTTAAAGGCTTGCAGGAGTGGGTGAAATGACGGAAAAAGTTCGTGCACCAAGAAATCAAACACTTGACATCAGCGGCTTAGATTCGGAATTCCTCAGACGGAATAGCATTACTCTCTCTTGTCCAACTTCGCCAGATGTATTGAGGAATAAAATTATTAACCAGGATTTATTTGACTGTCTGGATAATTTGCCAGACGCATTCGTGGACTTAATGATTATCGATCCTCCGTACAACTTGGATAAAGTTTACGCAGGAAAAAAATTCTCACAGACTGATGATGAAACGTATAAAGAGTGGGTAGATTCGTGGCTGTCACGTCTAATCAGACTCCTTAAACCCGATGCGACTGTATATATCTGCTGCGACTGGCAGTCCTCCAATGTAATACACAGCGTTGCTTCAAAATATCTAAAAATTAGAAGTAGAATTACATGGGAAAGGGAAAAGGGTAGAGGATCAAAGGATAATTGGAAAAATTGCTCCGAAGACATTTGGTATTGTACAGTAGGGAAAAAATACTTTTTCGATGTTGAGGCGGTCAAATTAATGAAAAGGGTAATTGCGCCTTATAGAGATGGGGACGGCAAACCCAAAGATTGGAGCGAAAAGGCAGAAGGCAAATACCGTCTGACTCACCCATCGAACCTTTGGACGGACATCAGTATCCCCTTCTGGTCAATGCCAGAAAACACTGACCATCCTACGCAAAAACCTGAAAAGCTGATAGCTAAGCTTATAGTTTCATCCTCTAAAAAGGGCGATATGATTTTTGATCCATTTATGGGTTCTGGAACGTCTTGCGTTACTGCCAAGAAGCTAGGACGGAATTACCTTGGGATTGAAATTAGTGAAGAATATTGCAAGATGGCAGCCGCACGACTGATCCGCGCCGAAGACGACAAAAGAATTCAGGGTTACTCAGATGGTGTTTTTTGGGAAAGGAATAGTGGGGCAGAACAGAAAAATCTTAATTCAAAAGATAAGACAGAAAAGAGGGGGGGGGTTGTTTGATGAGTGAAATTGACAACTTGGTGAACTTTATCCTTTCTAAAGATGGAATTGGTGACAAATCCATTCTTGAGAAAGAAGTGATTGAAAGATTTTCATTAACGAGGGATAGGTCTGTTTACTACTGCACAGATTTTGCTATACGATTTAGTTCCTCGAAATCAGCAGCATTTAGCAACACAGTCCTATCGCTATCCAATCTCAGAAAATTTGATAGCAAGCCCTTTATTGTTTGCCTCATAACTCCTGCAAAAAATTACCTTTTTTTGGCAAACACTAGCTTTCTGAAAAAAATCAGCCATAGTTCACAGACCTTAACGAGCAACAATATTAGAGGCAGTTTCAATGGAAGCGACATATATAAGGATTTCGATGGTATACCCAATTCCCCTGAGAACTTCGAATATCTGTTTAGAATACACGCAGAAACTACATTTGAAGAGAATCTAATTCGTTTAGCAGAAGCAACCAACGATATTGCACCTAGCGGTAAGAAGTTCGTTCCCTCACCCCAAGGTGAAGAAAATATATATCTAGCCCCCAAGAGAGCAAGTGAGTTTATCGCCTCCGATAATTACAGGCAGCTGCTGCAAGAATTGGATGATATAGTAAGGCATTATACCAATGAAATCATTATTGCATCCATGATAAACAACGTAAATATCAGGGGCAGAGTAATCGAATATCTAGTGGCCGGAGAAGATGATCTTCTGAGACAAAACATAATTTATAAGCTCAGAAATGGCGGTACAAATCTACCCCAATTCAAAACAGATAATTCGTTAGGAGATTACTCAAAAGCTTTTGAAGGCTTTGATACAGAAACAGATGTGAAAACAAAAATTATGCTCCTTAATTCCAATCCAAAAGCATACAACTTAGATAAGATTCTTAATTTCTTATCGAGCGATAAGAGCGTATTTCTTTTCTATTTCATTGGAATAGATTCTGATAACTCTCTTAAGACATGTCTTGTGACTATGTTTAATGAGGAGTTGTTACGAGGTACAATTACTCTCAGGCATTGGGCAGGCAGGAATTCTAGAGGCGTTTCCCAGTTCGATGGAAAAATCATCAACAATATAATTCTTAATCCGTCAAATAAAATTGATAAGGCTCAAGCTCGGGAATTCCTTACCAGAATTTTATCTTTATAATGTACGTCTGCCCAAGCCTCTGCTTTGGCGGGGCAGCAGGGGCGGGGATAGGCGGAACGGGGAGTGGCTGCGGGCTGTTCCCTGCTTGCTTTACAGCGCTAAGTGCAGGCGAATGCGGGCATCCAGTTCACCCATCAGGTCGGCGGGCACATGGCCTATGCGCTTCCTGACTCGGCTGAGGGCCACACTCCGAATCTGCTCGACTTGCGCTTTGCTGTCGTGGTCAAGGCCACTGCGCTCATGGGGCAACAGCAACTGAAACTGATACACCCGCTCGGTATTGGTAGTCAGCGGGATAACCGTCAGCACCACGTTCTGCGCGTTGGCGGCGTTGTTGGTCACAATCACGGCGGGGCGAATGTTATCGGCTTCGTTTTCCCTGGCAGGGCTGAAATTGACGAGGTGGATATCGCCTCTGCGAATCACGCCTAACGCCATTGGTCGCTCTCGTCATCCAGGCCGTCGCCAGTTTCCAGGTCGGCAAATTCGCCTGACTGAGCGTAGGCAGCGTATTCCTCGGCCAGCAGTTTTTCCTGCAAAGCTTTCAGGCCTAGGGCAATGATTTCACTCTTGCTGACACCCGTCTGTTTCTGGTACTCGTCCAGAAAGGTGGCGAGGCTGGGTGGCAAACTCGCCGTGACACGTTGGGCATTTTGGTAAGTCATAAATGCATACTAACATGCATACTTTTATGCAGCAGTACCCACTACTTACCCCAGCCACCACGCCAGCGCCTCCCGCTGCACCTCTGGCGGCACGGTATGCCCGCCTTCAAACTCTACGTAGTGCAGGTCATACCCCGCGCCTTCCAGCTGCTCCCGAATCACCCGCCCGCAGCGGTCTATAGGCAGTACCCGGTCCTCGGTGCCGTGTGACACGAAGATGCGCGGCTGGCCCACCTGCGCGGCCGGGGCCAGAAAGCCGGGCGAAAAGCCCAGCAGGTGGCTGAACAGGTCGCCGTTGCCCAGGCCCAGCGACAGGGCGTAGCTGGCCCCGTCCGAAAAGCCGTCGAGGGCGAGGTGAGCCGGGTCAATGGTGTAGCGGCGGAACACCAGCGCCAGCGCCCGGTCTATGAACTCCACATCCGGACCGTACCCACCCCGAATCACATCCCAGGTGCCGCCGCGCGAGTCGCAGGCCAGCAGGATGAGGCCGTGTTCCTCGGCGGCGTCTACAAAGGGGCGGATAGAGTGGCTGGCCCCGCTCCCCGCGCCGTGGCAGGCCACCAGCAAGGGGCGCGGGCCGGTCAGTGGGTGCCGGGTGGGTACATACAGCAGGCCGTCTCTCCCCTGCCCCAGCCGCAGCGGCAGCAGGCCGCGCTCGGTAAGAGCCGGGTGGGCGGTGAGGCGGGCGGAATGGGTAGACATGGCCCCAGTATCTGCAAACTGGAGACGGGCGAAGGTGGCGCGGTCAGTTGCCGGTGTGATGGGGGGCAGCGGCGATGATCCCTGCTGCACGGCTTCTTTGTTCTTTGACTCCCGGCGCAAAGGCGTTGGCCCGCAGCTGCGCCGTGCGGTCACTGCACGTGGCACAGCTTCGAAACCTGTGGCGGTGCTAAGCGTCCACGATGAGCGCTCATGGGTAGGAAGCTCAAGCGGACGTGCGCCGGTCTCCAAAACCGGAGGACGTCGGGTTCAGGGCCCAACCGGCTTGCCAAAAAAGCAGAGCCAGAGAGTCTTATGGGCCATTCGGCTCTTAGGAGATGTCTGATATAGCATCCGTGCGCGACAAAACCATTAGGCTTAACCATTCGGAAAGTTATTCAACCAGAAGATTGACGATTTTCAAATGTAGGAGTAATCTCCCTCTAACCTAACAATTAGGGGAGGGAGAGATATGAAGAAAGCGATTCGTGGTTTCTGTGCTGTGGCTCTGTTGGCTGTCTCTATTCTCGGTGTCAGTGGCACTGCTGATGCAGGTGCATGCGGGTGTGGCGGATGTATTCCCGTCCTGACTGAGTATGATCCTGTCTGTCCCTAAGACCGCAGTTTTCTGTCATGGCGAAGTAGCAAATCTCACTGAAGGGGAATGACTGTGAAAAACACCATCCGCCGTATCCTTGCCACTTTACTTATCGTGACCACGACAGCCCTGGCTGCGGGCGCTGATGCTTCGACCGGGCAGCTGCAGCCGATGTATAAACCCTGTGTTACCAAACCTTGTCCGATGTAATCTGACCCAACTGCTTCTTGTTTGGTACTTGGCCCCGCTGCGCGGGGTTTTTTCATGTTGTCAGGAGGTAACCCGCCTATGCTCAAAGTGCCAAAGCCCCAGCAGCAGACGGGCACTAAGAAAGTCTACACTCAGAACTTATAGCTGAATAAGTCGACGAAAAGCGTTCCCAGAGCTGAAGAATCTGAAAATGTGAATAAATAGGTTTCAGGGAAGCGCACCCGCATTTTCACACTTTCCCCCCCGCCCACGCAGTGGGGTTTTTGATGGTGCTACCATCCCCGGCGCCATAGGGCCACTCTTATGCCGAGAGATATTGATAACGCGGTAAGTTCACGACAGAGTTAGACTGAAACCGTGAGTGAGGTTTGGCGGCCCAGCCGATGGACACGTCAGCAGATGGAAGAGCGGCGACTCGCCGCTCTTCCGATGCTCTCCGATATGACCCTGTCCTCCAAGACGATTGCCCAGCGTTTTGGTGTCAGCGCCAGCACTGTTCGTACCTGGCGGCAGCGCTTACGACATGGCGATACCCTTGAAGCTACTTTCTCCTCTGGACGTCCCTCCTTTCTCACCGATCACCAAGTGGCTGAAATCATGGCGATGATTGAGGCAGGGCCAGATCCACAGCGTTTTCCAGACGGGCGCTGGACTACCGCACGTATTCGCGACGAGATTGGATGCAGATATGGTGTCTGGTATGACCACGACTGGGTCGGAAAGCTGCTGTTACGCTGGGGCTTTTCCTGGCAGAAAGCAGAAAAACGCCCGTTGGAACAGAATGCTGAGCAGGTCGACGCTTGGCTGGAAGCAGAGCTTCCAGTCCTGGAAAAAAAAGATAGATGATGGTGAAACCATCGTCTGGGCCGATGAAGTCGGAATCAGTATGAAGCCCGTGATTGGCAACACCTGGGCCACGCGTGGTCAGACCCCAGTGATTCTGGCCAAGACCAATTGGAAAAAGCTCTCCGTGATTGGCGGGATTACGTCTAAGGGCCAGTTTTTCCAGCAGACACACGAAGGGTCGGTCAAAGCGATGGGCTTCATCGCATTTTTGACGCATCTGATGCGACACATCAAGGGGAAGATCACTGTTGTGGTGGACAACGCTAAAATCCATAAGGCGAAGGCCGTTTCGGCCTTCGTATCACAACATGAACGACTGAGCCTAACGTACCTGCCACCGTACAGCCCTGAACTCAACCCCATTGAACGAGTGTGGGCCTATGTCAAACACCACCAACTCGCCAATTTTTGCCCAGAGACGCTGGAGCAACTCAAGGCTTACCTCCGTACGGTATGGCCGAAAATCCGCTATCGGCAACTCCCAGCCAAATTGCTAGGTATCTACCCTGAAGTGTTACCGACTTAGCACGTCATCAATAGGAGGCCTATGCACCGACTTAGCCTTCTGGCGGCTCTACCCATAGTGAGCGGTGCCGCTGCCGTTCCGCCTGCGCCCCGAGTGCACGCCAGTCACCCTAGCCGACGTGCGCTTGGAGAGCTACAGCGGCGGGACGTACCCGCGTATAGGCTTTCAGCGCATCACGGAGGCTACCCCTTGACCCACTCCGGCATCCCCTGATGGTGGCGGGTCGGCTGGCGCGCGCAGTCCGGCACCGTCTACCCACTCGTGATTCCCGGAATGAGGCCACCCCGATGAACAAGAGCCCCCATGCAGCAACCCGCTGTCCCTCCGGCCTTTATGTCTACCCTGGTCAGCATCCTGATGACAGCGCAGACCTGCAACGCCCAAGCGGCCAGGGGCCTGCCACTGACCCCCTCCCCTGGCGCATGCTGATTTCCGGTGTGGGGAGTGGCACGCTCACCGGGACGCCACTGGACCAACCACCCAGCACGCCCGCTCAGGTGCTGCTGGTTCCCAAAAAAGGTGGCAAGCCGGTGGCCCCTGGGAGTACGGCGGGCTGCTGCGGGTCTGGGTGGGGCAAAGTGGCGATCTGGTGACTGAGCGGCTGCCCCAGGAACCCACGGGCCACATCCCGACCCTGCCACATAGGCCAAATCAACCAATTGCCCCATGCTGCCAACGCGGCGGGGTGGGGCCTTCTTTTTGTGTATAGAGGGGCCGTATATAGACGCCTATGGTGTCAAGGATCAGCCCCCGCTTGTACTGGCGGGGGCTAAATGCTGTCTGTCTGTGGTGCACCCGACAGGAATCGAACCTGTGGCCTGCCCCTTAGGAGGGGGCCGCTCTATCCGACTGAGCTACGGGTGCATGACTCTCGCCCTCGCGGGCGGTCGGCAGTATAGCAAAGCGCCTGAGACAGGCAGCCAGCCGCTAAACTGCAAAGCATGTCCGACCACACCCTGGAACAACTGAGCATCAACACCATCCGCACGCTAAGCATTGACGCGGTGCAGGCGGCCAACTCCGGCCACCCCGGCGCGCCGCTGGGCATGGCCCCGATGGGCTATACGCTCTGGCAACGTTTCTTGCGCCACAACCCCGCCAACCACCGCTGGCCGGGCCGCGACCGCTTCGTACTGTCGGCGGGGCACGCCTCCATGCTGATCTACAGCCTGCTGCACCTGACCGGCTACCCCAAGATGACGCTGGATGAGCTGAAGAACTTCCGGCAGTGGGACAGCCAGACACCCGGCCACCCGGAGTTCTTCCACACCGACGGGCTGGACGCCACCACCGGGCCGCTGGGGCAGGGCATTGCCATGACCGTGGGCCTGGCAATGGCGGAAGCGCACCTGGCCGCCCGCTACAACCGGGAAGGTTTCCCCGTGTTCGACAACTACACCTACGCGATTTGCGGGGACGGCGACCTGCAAGAAGGCATCAGCCACGAGGCGGCGGCACTGGCCGGACACCTCGCGCTGGGCAAACTGATCTGGCTGCACGACGACAACGAAGTGCAGCTGGACACCATGGTCGCCAAGGCCGATTCCGAGCGGATGAAATTGCGCTTCGAGGGCTACGGCTGGCAGGTGCTGAAGGTGGAAGACGGCACCGATGTCGGGGCGATTGCCGCCGCCATCGAGCAAGCCCAGGCCGAAACCGCCAAGCCCACCCTGATTCAGGTCCGCACGGTGATCGGCTTTGGCAGCCCGCGTGCGGGCACCCCCAAGGCCCACGGTGAGCCGCTGGGCGCTGAGGGCGTGGCCGAGACCAAGCAGGCGCTGGGCTGGGAGCACCCCGCCTTTACCGTGCCCGCCGAAGTGGCCGAGCACATGAGCGCCCTGGAACGCGGCGCCGTGCAGCAGGCCGAGTGGGAAGCAATAATGGACCGTTACCGCGCCCAGTACCCCGAACTGGGTCAGGAAGTGGATGATCTGCTGGAGCGCGAGCTGCCGGACAACCTCTGGGAGCTGCTGCCCACCTGGGAAGCGGGCAGCAAGGCGCAGGCCACCCGCAGCGCCAGCGGCGAAGTCATCAACGCGCTGGCCCCCGTCGTACCCGGGCTGATGGGCGGCAGCGCCGACCTGTCGGGCAGCACCAAGACCACCATCAATGACGAACCCCACATGCAGGCTGGGAACTACGCAGGCCGCAACGTGTATTTCGGTGTGCGCGAGTTCGGCATGGCCGCCGCCGCCAACGGGCTGAGCCTGTACGGCGGCCTGCGCCCGCTGGTGGGCACGTTCATGGTGTTCAGCGACTACCTCAAGCCCGCGTTCCGCCTCTCGGCGCTGCAGATGCAGCCCGTGACCTACGTGCTGACCCACGACTCGGTCGGGCTGGGCGAGGACGGCCCCACGCACCAGCCTATCGAGCAGCTGGCGATGCTGCGGGCGGTGCCGGGGGCCCATGTCTTCCGCCCCGCCGACGCCAACGAAACCGCCGCCGCCTGGGCACTGGCACTGGAATACAAAAAAGGCCCCACTGCCCTGGTGCTGTCGCGCCAGAACCTGACCGTGCTGGCCCCCAACCATGACGGCGTGAAAAAGGGTGCCTACGTGGTCCGCGAGGCCGAGGACGCCGCTGTGACCCTGCTGGCGACTGGCTCGGAAGTGGCGCTGGCCCTGGACGCCGCCGAAGCGCTGGCCGGTGAAGGCGTGGCCGCGCGCGTGGTGTCCATGCCCTGCTTCGAGCTGTTCCGTGAGCAGAGCGCCGAATACAAGCGTCAAGTGCTGGGCACAACCCCCCGCGTGGCGATTGAAGCCGCGGCCAGCCAGCCCTGGTTCGAGTGGGTCAGCACTGAGGGCGGCCTGATCACCCTGGACCGCTTCGGTGCCAGTGCCCCTGGCGAAGTGGTGCTGGAAAAGCTGGGCTTCAGCGTGGAAAACGTGGTGAAGGTCGTCAAAGAGACGCTCGGTTAATCCCGTGACCAAAAACCCGCCGCCTGGAGCCATTCCTGGGCGGCGGGTTTTTGCATTGGGGTGGAAACTCAGTTCCCCAGAATCTCGCTCAGGCTGCCAGCACCCGCGGCCACACTGCTGCTGCCTCCTAGGCTGGGACGGGCAGCCAGGGGCAGTGTGGGGGCCAACCAGATCTGACCTGTTCCCCGGTAGACTTGAATAAATCCTTCGCCCGTCTTGCCCGCCCCAAGCAGGCCACGGGCACTGCGCTCCACCGTCATCTCCAGACTGCCCGTATAGGCCAGCACCAAGTTGCCGTCCACCTTCAGCGTGTCCCCTTGCAGGTCCAGGGTCTGGAATTCGTCCGGATGGACTGGGCTTTGCAGGCAGAAGGCTCCACTGCCACTCAGCCTGGGCTGCACGCGGCCCTCGCCGCTGCCCATCATGTTGGCCAGGCCCCGGTTGGTGTGACGGCCTACCGTGATCTGACCCGCCGCTGTCACAAACGCGCCGTCGTCTACGATCAGATCGTCGCCCTGCAATTCGCCCAGCAGGTAATACAACCGGGTCGGCTCGGTGTAGATGCTGCCTGCGCCCCGGTACACCGTCTTGAACAGCCCCTCACCAGTGGCAGCCGCAGTCACGGCACCGCGGAGCAATCCGCCCAGGCCGCCGCCCTGTGCGCCGCCAGTGGCGCTGGCTTCCATGTCAATATCACCACGGAGCCATTGCAGCGCTCCTGGTTCCAGAACCGTCTGCCCCCCTTGCATGTCAATCTGAAGCTGCCGGAAAGGTGCGGGACGGTTCACTGGCTGGTGGTAGCCACTGAGGGGTTCTTCCAGCGGCTGGGCCTGGTATTCCAGCACTCGCAACTGTGCGCCAGCAGTTTGAAGGGTCTGGGTCGTTCGGGGCTGCCATTTGTATTGCATATGGCCGTTACGTGCCGGATAGGCCTGACTACCCCTCAAAACGTGGGACAAGCCGTGCCAGACGGCTCCAATTTTCAGGGCTTGGGTGGCTGAGCAAATCTCGCAACTCGTCCAACCCCAATCGAAACAAACTTTTGCTGGCGTAGCCATGCGCTTTCTGGCGCATGGCCTTCCTCGTCTCCACGCTGCCTTCAAGCAGTAGAACCGCACCTGTCTGAAGACACCAGATGAAGCTGATGGCGATCACCATCAGCAGCGTTGACACCCGCTCGGCCTGGGTCAATCCGGTCGCTTCCAAATCAAAGCCTCTGGTTTTCAGCGCAGCGTGGAGGTTTTCGCACTGCCAACGCAGTGCGTACTTCCGCAAATTCTGATCTGCTCTGCCCTGGTAGGCCAGGTACAGCATCTCCGTCTTCGAAACCTTCAGTGCCAGAACACGGAGTCTGACCCCGTACACCACCATAGGGCTGTGCCAGACGCGAATTTCTCCCACCTGCATTTTCTTAGCGAAGACGTGGACAGGTAAGCCGTCCATCTTGGTGTCGCTCCGCAACCGGATACAGGGAACAATCCCATGTTCGCTCAGGAACGTAAACCAGTCCTGGCCGATGAATTCACGGTCTGCCAGCAGACCGTCAATGCGGACGTGAGGACAATGACGCAGAAAATCAGCCATCAGCTCCTTACGAATGTGCTGGGCGCTGCTTCCCCCGTGTGGGAGAAAACGCCACATCAGCGGAAGACTGAACCCCTTCCATACCGCAGACAGCATCAGGATATTTACGTCCTTCGTGCCTAGCTTCCAGTTGGTCCGGTCGAGGATGAGCGTGAGCTCATCCGTACCCAGCATGTGAAGCGCAAACTTCAGGTACATCGCCTCTGGGAGTAAAAATTGCACGAAGCGCAAAAGACGTTGGTAGCGGGTTTCCTGACTTCCTGGGAGTGCGATGACCGTCTTCAGATTGTTCAGCACCACGCTGCGCTGCTGGATGATTGCCAGAATCAGCGCGACCAGGACGGTGAACCGTCGCTGGTCGATACGGAAGAAAGGACGAAGAGCTGCGAAAAGGCTATCCTGGGGCGGCTGGTTCAGGTGGTTCATTGCAGATACACCTTATGAACCAGCTCTTTTTATGTCTATAGAATCTGGCGTCTCAGACAGTGTTACCGGAGTTTTGAGGGGTAGTCAGCGGATAGGCATAAGGTTCCAGCACTTATAGGCACATCATGAGGTAGCCGCAACAAAAGACAATGACCGGCAAACTCATAGATCTGGGATCTATTCTCACTTCTGATGGAAGTTGTCTTGTCACTGTTCGCGATAGTCCCTTTACTTGGCCCAGCGCTATTCTTATACTGCTTGCCGGAGGATCAATGAGTTATAAGAGACTAAGTGAACAGGTCAAGGAATTGACCAATGCACAGCGCAGCGACACCTTTGTCCGCAATTTCCGTGAAGCGGTACGTACCGGACAGTTCAAAGCCATTTATTTGCCCGGTGAACGCTTTACCATGCCCAAAGAGTACAGCCGCCGTGGTCAAACGGGCAGCTACCAAAAAGACACCAAAGAAATGCTGTTTGACTACACCCCCGAGTTCGCGGAGTGGTTCGAAGAGCAGAACCGTGAACTGGCCGTCAGCCGTAAAGGCGGCAGCATCAAGGCCACCCAGGAAACGGTAGAAGCCGGACTGGTCGACTTTGAGCAGTTGGCCCAGCAGACCCAGGAGAAAATGCAGGCCAGCTTTGAAAAAGGCCAGGCTCTGGGCAAATCGCGCACCAAGCCGCGGCGAACCACCCGCAGCCGTAAATAAGCGCTTCTTCTGATCCAAAGCTCCCCTTCCGAAATCTGGAGGGGAGTTTTGCTGTTGGGCCGCCGCGCCAGCCTGCTCAGGAGCAGCGCACTTGGTACGTCAAGGGAGGGCAGCGTATCCTTGGCGCTATGAATGACGAGTTATCCCGTCCTGTTCCGGACCCTGCTTCCCAGCCGCCACGTGGTCTGCTGCTGGTGATGACCGGAGCGTCAGGGGTAGGCAAGGGTACTTTGCGGGCCGACTGGCTTAAGGAACAGGACGTATTTTATTCGACCTCCTGGACCACCCGGGCACCCCGCCCCGGTGAGCGCGACGGTGTGGACTATGTGTTCGTAGACCGTTCGACCTTTGAGGAACACATTGCCCAGGATGAATTTCTGGAGCACGCCGAGTTCGTGGGCAACCACTACGGCACGCCGCTGGCCCCCATTCGGGCGGCCCTAGAACGGGGACAGGACGTAGTTCTGGAGATTGAAGTAGAAGGAGCCAAGCAGGTGCGTCAGCGGCTGGGAAACGGCGCAATCATGATCTTTATCATGCCGCCCAGCCTGGCCGAGCTGCGCCGCCGACTGGAAGAACGCGCCACCGAGTCACAGGACCGCATTGAAAAACGGCTGGCCCGCGCCGAGGTGGAAATGGCCCAGACCGAAATGTTCGATTACGTGGTGGTCAACGACGAGCTGGAGCAGGCCGTAACGGACCTGCACACCATTCAGCGCGGCGAACGCGCCCGCTTGGTCCCCGAAACAGAGCGCACGCCAGAGCAGCATCGGGCCTGCCAGTCGGCAGATCGGCTGCGGCCCGGCGCACGGTAGGTTGGGGCAGACATTCAGCAGCAAAAAAGGCGCCTTTCCGTTAGAGGAGTGGCGCCTTTCCCGTGGGGAAATTACTTGGTCAGAATCCGCACGCTGAGCAGGCGGTCCGGAACCGCGCCTTCAATGGGAGCTTCAGAACCTGTGTCACTGGACGCGGTGCGGGTCAGGCCGTCCAGCACAGCTTGGCTGTCCCCGCCTTCAACGACTTTGCCGAAGATGGTGTGGCGGCCATTGAGAAACTCGGTGGGGCCAAAGGTAATGAAAAACTGCGAGCCGTTGGTGCCTGGGCCAGAGTTGGCCATCGCCAACAGGTTGGGTTCCGTAAAGGTCAGATCCTGGCGAATCTCGTCAGCGAACTGATAGCCGGGGCCGCCGGTGCCCCAGGCGTCTTGCTGGGCCTCGTCCACGCTTTGGGGATCGCCGCCCTGCGCCATGAAGCCGTCAATGACGCGGTGAAAGCGGGTACCGTCATAAAAGCCGTTACGGGCCAGGTACACGAAGTTGTTCACGGTCACGGGAGTTTCTTCTTCCAGCAGGTCAATCAGCACCTGGCCGCGCGAGGTGTCCAGCAGGGCGTAGTAGTCGGTGCCGTCTTGCAGGGTGCGTTCTGGCAGGGCATCGAATTCACGTACTGGTTCCTGGCTCAATGGGTCTACCTGGGTGTAGCCAGCGGGGATTTCACCCGGCTCAGTCACTTCAGGCAGCTCAGCCTGAGCCGTGTCAGCGTCAGTATCTTCGGTTGCTGCCGTATCCGTTTCTACATCAGCGGTTTCGGGATCAGTCGTTTCCGTTTCCGTGGTAGTTGCGGTGGTTTCGGTGGTCGTGGTGGTCTGCTCCTGACAGGCGCTCAGGACGCCTGCGCCCAGCAGCGCCGCCAGCATCAGGGCACGCGTATTGTTGGCAAAAGTCATGCCGATCAGTTTAGCCGCTTCGGTGGGAGTGGCGTTAAACCGGGCATGAGGAGGCAGGAGCCTATCCACCGTTGTGATCCACCTCAGAGCGGCGGCAGGTAGCCTGCCACTTCAGGCAGCAGGTCACGGGCGGTCAGGTCCAGCCGCACCGGAGACACGCTTATCAGGCCGCGCTGCACTGCGCCGTAATCGGTGCGCTCATCTTCCTGCTCGGGGGCGGTGCTGGTGCCAGCGACCCAGTGGTACTCGCGGCCTTCGGGATCGCGGCGTGAATCGATGCGATCTTCCCAGCGGTGCATCCCCACTTCTGTGACCTGCACGCCCTGGGGATCAGTGCCTGGGAAGTTTACGTTCAGCAGGGTGCGTGGTGGCAGGCCCCGCTGGGCCACCTCGGCAGCCAGGCGGGCCGCATAAGCCGCGCCAGCGGAAAAGTCGTACTCGCCATCTAGACGGGCCTGTTGGCTGAAGGCAATAGAGGGCAGACCGAGTGCCAGGCCTTCAATGGCGGCAGCCACGGTGCCGGAGTGCGTCAGGTCATCACCCAAGTTGGGGCCGATATTGATCCCGCTGACCACCAGATCAGGGCGTCCCAGCAAATGAACGCCGAGGACCACGCAGTCAGCGGGAGTGCCGTCCACCCGGTAAGCCGGAATTTCCCCAAAGCCCGCCGACGCCGTGTGCTTGAAGCGCAGCGGGCGGCGAATGGTGATGCCGTGTCCAACCGCCGACTGTTCTACGTCCGGGGCCACCACCACCACATTGGCAAAGCTGGCCATCGCCAGACCCAGCGCCTTGATGCCCGGTGAGAAAATGCCGTCGTCGTTGGCGACCAGCACGGTGGGCCGCGACGGATCACGCGTCGGCAAGTGGAATAAGCGGGCTTCGGGGTCATGGTTGGTTCCCTGTTCGGTCATCTCCCCCATCCTGCCACGGGGCACCGTCTGCGCAGCAGAGGGGCAACGATTGATGAGCGCCCAGACCTATAAAGTGCCTGACCGTTCAATACACCCAAAAAAACAGCCCGCACCGGGGCTGCTCTGCGGGCTGAATGGCTCAGCGCTTGGGCGTGGTGTAGATGGCATCTTTGTCGGTATGTACCGTGACACGCTTCTGGGTCACTTGCTTGGTGCCGCCTAGACCCAGCGCCTTGGCAAGCAGCAGCGCAGGGACGGCCAGCACCGCGGCCAAGGCATTCCACAGCGCCCCGCCGATGCTAGGCAACACCGGTTTGGGGGCGGACTGCTGCATGGTCAGCATGGAGTGCGGCTGCTCCATCCGAGTGGTGCGCTGCCAGGCGCGCTGGCGCTGCTGCGGGGTCATCGCGCCACCAGTTTCGGCAGCGTAAGCAATGGCGCGGGCTTCGCGGGGAGTCAGGTAGCCTTCTTCCTTGACCTGAGCGCTGCGGGCCGCCTCACTGGACCCGAAGTGCTTGGCGTAGGCGTAGGTCATCTCGGCTCCGAAAAACAGTGCCATGGAGTTGTAGTAGATCCACAGCAGCAGCAGGATGATGGACGAGTAGGCCCCGAACGCGCTCCCCGGCGCAAAGTTGGCGAAGTACCAGGTGATGACCAGTTGCAGCAGGCTAAACAGCACCGCCGTAAAGGCCGCACCGACCAGGACGTCTTTCCAGCGCAGGCGAACATTGGGCAGCACGCGGTAGATAACGGCAAAGACGCCAGTCAGCAGTACCGCACCCAGAATCAGTGTGCCCAGACGGGCCAGGAACGCCCCGGCGCCCCAGGCTTCGCCCAGTTGCGTGGCGATGGCCGACATATAGGTATTCAGCCCGAAGAACAGCAGCATCACGACCCCGAAGCCCAGCACCATCAGCAGACCCTTGCCGCGCGTTTTGAGTTGCCCGGCAAATCCACCGGTGGCGTCTTCCGGCACGTTCCACAGCTCATTGAGCGAAGCTTGCAGTTGCACGAACAGGTTGGTCGCGCCCCAGGCCAGCGTGGCCAGACCGACAATCGCCCCAGTGGTGACGCCCCGGCTGAGGTCCACCTCGTCGCCGCGCTCGGCAATCAGGTCAGAGAGGGTCTTGCCGACATCGGCACCGAAGTTATTGGAAACGAAATCCACGATGCGCTGCTGGATGCTGGGGTCCGCCAGCAGGCTGGTCATAAAGGTGATCGCCAGAATCAGCAGCGGGATCAGCGCAAAGATGGTGAAGTAGGTCAGTGCAGCGGCGAGGCGCGGAGCGTTGTCCTTGCCGAAGGACTGCACCGCCTCGCGGATCAGCAGGGCAACTTGAGGTACGGTGAGCATAGTAAGGCCCAGTCTAAACGCCAGGGGCGCACCGCTGGCCCGTTGCGGCACTTACGCGCCGTTTAGGGTTGCCAGGCCGAGTGCGGGACTTGCTAGCCTGCAAGCCATGCAACCGATTCCCGAGGGCCACCGCGAGACACTGACTATCACGGTGACGGACGACATGACCGTCAACTTTACCGAACTGGGGCCGCTGCACCCGGTCTATTCCACCTATTCCATGGCGAAACACTTTGAGGAAGCCGGGCGCAAGCTGCTGCTGCCCTTTTTGGAAGCGGGCGAAGAAAGCATCGGCATGCAGGTGGAAGTCTTTCATACCGGCTCGGCGCTGCCAGGCATGCAGGTCACGGTGACGGCCACCTTGCAGGAAGTGGACCGCCGCCGAATCGTCTGTTCATTGCAAGCGGTCAGCAGCCTGGGTGATGACATCGGGCACGGGACCGCCAGCCAACTGGTCCTGGGGGCAGAGAAAATCCAGGCCAATTTCGCGGCGCTGCGGGAGCGGGCCAGGGCGGCGGGCCAACTGCAGGAGGAGCCTACCGCCTGACCAGAGCAGAACCCAGCCCGCGTATCCTAAGGGCAGTTATGCCGCAGACCGAGAACCTGACCAGCTACTACGACATCAAGCAGGATGAGGACGGCGGGCGCTACGTCGAAGTGCACGTCACCGGATTCCCGCTGCTCCAGATTCCGCTGCTGAACAAGAGCACCGGCTTCTCCCGGGAGGAGCGCCGTGAGCTGGGCATCGAAGGGTTGGTTCCGCCGCACACCAATACCCTGGAGGAGCAAAAAGCCCGCACCTACCGCGCCTACGGACGGCTGACCAGTGACTTGGAGCGCCACGAGTTCCTCCGCGCTCTGCAGGACCGCAACGAGGTGCTGTTCTACGCACTGTTTTTGGACCACCTGGAAGAAATGCTGCCGGTGCTGTACACCCCTACCGTCGGTGAGGCGGTCAAAAACTTTTCGGGCATCTACCGCTATCCGCGCGGGTTGGCGGTCAGCACCGACGACATTGACCATGTGAGCGAAGTGCTGGACAACGTGCCGCTGAACGACGTGCGGATGATTGTCGCCACCGATTCCAGCGCCATTCTGGGCCTGGGCGACCAGGGCTTCGGGGGTATGGCCATCAGCATCGGCAAGCTGAGCCTGTATGTGGCCGGGGGTGGCCTGGGCCTGGACAAGACCCTGCCCGTCGAGCTGGATGTGGGTACCGACCGCGAAGACCTGCTGGCCGATCCGCTGTACTTGGGCCAACACCACCGCCGCCTGACGGGCCGCGAGTACGACGAGTTTCTGGACCATTTCGTGGAAGCCGTGGCCGAGCGCTACCCACAGGCGATCATCCAGTGGGAGGACTTTTCGCGGGCCACCGCCTTCCGGGTGCTGGAGCGCTTCCGGCGGGTCATTCCCAGCTTCAACGACGACATTCAGGGCACCGGGGCCATGGCGGTGGCAGGGCTGATCAGCGCGGCGCGGCAAAAGGGCGAACGTCTGGCCGATCAGGTCTTCGTGGTGGCGGGCAACGGAGCCGGAGGCATCGGCGTGGCAGGCATGATTCGCCAGGGCCTGCTGCGTGAAGGCCTCAGCGAACAGGAGGTACAGCAGCGGCTATTCGTGATCACCAAGGAAGGTCTGCTGGTGGAAGGACATGGCTACGAGGCCGACGAGTTCCAGCGCCCCTTTATCCAGCCGCGTGAAGCCGTGGCGGACTGGGGCGCAGGTGAGCAGCCAAGCCTGCTGGACACGGTGCGCTGCGCTGGAGCCACCGCGCTGCTGGGCCTGACCGGAGCAGCAGGCCTGTTCAGCGAAGACGTGATCCGGGCCATGCACCGCAATACGGCCCGCCCCATCGTCTTTCCGCTGAGCAACCCCACCAGTCACATCGAGGCCCATCCCGCCGACCTGCTGGCCTGGACGGACGGTGGGGCGATCATCGCCACCGGCAGTCCCTTCTCGCCCGTGACGTACGGCGGGCGCGAGTACCGCGTCGGCCAGGGCAACAATGCGTTTATCTTTCCGGGCCTCGGCTTCGGGGCCGTCATGAGCCGCGCCCGCGAGATCACGGGGGGCATGGTGATGGAAGCGGCGCAGACCCTGGCCGACTTTACGGCAGCCCAGGGGGGGCCAGGGGCCATCTTTCCGCACATTGAGCAGCTGCGGGAAGTCAGTCAGCAGGTGGCTGTACGGGTGGCGCGTCAGGCGGTCCGCGAAGGGGTTAGCGCCGAGCGCCGCATCCGCAACCTGACCGACGCTGAGCTGACCGAGTTTATCCAGCGTCACCAGTGGACCCCAGAATATCTGCCTTACCGCTGCGCTCCCGACGCCCGGCCTGCGCGGGGACTGTAACTCCTAGCCAGCTCTTCCCAAACAAAACGGGCCAGGAAAACAGCTCTCCCCTGGCCTACCTTGCTCCCGCATTTCAGCCTTGAACTGGCTGACCCGTCTGGCCCTGCTGACGCTCCAGCGCCGCATGAACCAGGCCAGCAAACGGCGGGCTGGGGCGCATCGGGCGGCTCTTGAACTCAGGGTGGGCCTGCAGCGCCACGTAGTAGGGGTGCTGACTCCTGGGCAATTCCACGGTTTCGACCAGGCCTGCGCCGCGTCCGTCCATGCCAGGGGTCACGCCGCTGATGACCAGGCCAGCCTGCTGGAGGTCATCCACGTACTTCGGGTTCACCTCGTAGCGGTGGCGGTGACGTTCGTTGACCACTCCACCCTGCGGGACACCGTACATTTCGGCCACCTGAGTGCCGCCCGTCAACTGCATGGGCCAGTCACCCAGGCGCATGGTGCCGCCCAAGCCCGCCACTTCCAGCTGCTCAGGCATCAGGTCAATCACCTTGTGCTCGGCGTAGGGGTCAAATTCGGACGAGTTGGCCCCGGTCAGACCGGCCTTGTGACGGGCATATTCGATCACAGCCACCTGCATCCCCAGGCACACGCCCAGGTAAGGCACGCCACGCTCGCGGGCATACTGCGCGGCGCGAATCTTGCCCTCAATGCCGCGAATGCCGAAGCCCCCCGGCACCAGAATGCCGTCGGCGTCGCCCAACAGGGTGTCCAGGTCTGCGCCCGCTTCGGCCAGCTCCTCCGCATTGACCCATTTCACATTCACGCGGGCGTCGTTGGCGACTCCAGCGTGGGTCAGCGACTCCAGCAGGCTGAGGTAAGCGTCGGGCATGGCGGTGTACTTGCCCGCAATGGCGATGGTGACTTCATTCTCCGGGTCCTTGAGGGTCCGCACGGCATTTTTCCAGACATCCAAACTGGGGTGGGTGCGCTCCAGGCCCAAGAGGTCTTCTACCGCTTTGCCCAGGCCCTGTTCTTCCAGCGCCAGCGGCACCTCATAGATGTGCGGCACGTCGTAGGAGGAGAACACCCGGTTCTCGCGCACGCTGGTAAAGGCCGCGATCTTGCGGGTGATCTCGGCGGGCAGTTTCTCCTTGCTTCTGACCATCACGATATCGGGGCTGATGCCGTAAGACCGCAGCGAGGCCACCGAGTGCTGGGTGGGCTTGGTCTTGAACTCGTGAGAAGTGCCCAGGTACGGCACCAGCGTCAGGTGCAAAAACAGCACATTCTCGTCGCCCTCGTCAAAGCGGAACTGGCGAATGGCTTCCAGAAATGGCAGCGATTCGATGTCACCCACCGTGCCGCCCACCTCGATCAGGACAATCTCGGCTCCAGCCTTCTCGCCCGCCGTGCGGATGCGGCGCTTGATCTCGTCGGTCACGTGCGGAATGACCTGGACCGTCTGAGAGAGGTAGTCCCCGGCCCGCTCCTTACGGATGACTTCCTGGTAGACCTGCCCGGTGGTGATGTTGCTGCCCTGAGGAATATCCAGGTCCAGAAAGCGCTCGTAGTTGCCGATATCCAGGTCCGTCTCGGCCCCGGCGGCAGTGACGAAACACTCGCCGTGCTCGTAAGGACGCATGGTGCCTGCGTCAATGTTGATGTAGGGGTCGATCTTGACGGCGGTGACTTTGTAGCCACGGGCGCGCAGCAGGGCACCCAGGCTGGCACTGGCAATGCCTTTACCCAGACTGCTGACCACGCCACCAGTCACGAAGATGTATTTCATGCAGGACTCCTTGGGGAGAGGAAGGGCGGGGAGATGCGGAACAAATGCTCAAGGCCGCGCCACAAGCTTTTTTTGATCTACCTTACGGCGAACCATAAAAAAAGCCGTGGCACCAGGCTCACGGGATTAGAGGATAGCACGGGCAGCGGATAGGACTGAGATGTGGCCCAGGGTATGCGCCCAAGCCGTCCAGAGGCCTGACCTTCTGCTGTCTCGGTCCCGTTAGGCTGAGGTCATGACACACAGCGTCAGGAGCCCGATGTATCTGCTGCTCAGCATGCTGGGAGTGCTGCTGCCGCTGGCTGGGTTCTGGCCTTGGCTGCTGGAACATGGCCTGGACCTGGGGCAACTGTGGCGTGAGGTGGCCGGCAATCACCTCGCGGCCTTTGCTTGGGCCGAGGTGGCCGTGACCGCCCTGACCGTCCTGTTTCTGATCCGGGCTGAGGTAAGAAGGCGGATTCCGCATCGCTGGGCGCCCGTGCTGGGCACGCTCCTGGTCGGGCCATCCTTCGGGCTGCCGCTGTATCTGTACCTGCGTGAGCGGGCCAGAGAGCAAGCCGCCCAGGGCTGAACTAGCTGTGACGCTCGGCAGCGGAAGCACTGGCGTCTATCAGTTCTGCCAGCCGCGCTGCCGTGCCCGGTGCGCCCATCTGATGGGCGGCGTCCAGCGCAGTGAAGCCTGCGGCGTCACGGGCACTGAGGTCAGCGCCGCGCTCTAGGAGCAGTTCCAGCATCTCTAGACGGTCAAACATGGCCGCCAGAAAGAGGGCCGTGCGCCCATCCGGGCCAGCGCTGTTCACGTCCACCCCCAGGTCCAGCATCAGGCGCACCATGTCCATGTCGCCCTTGAAGGCCGCCGCCTGGAGCGGCGTCTGGCCCCGGTCATTGGCCCGGCCAGCGTCGGCCCCCGCTTCCAGCAACACTCGCACTGCCTCCGGCTGACCGTTGTAGGCCGCCAGCATCAGCAGGGTGTCGCCCTTTTCGTTGGTCAGGTTGGCTGGCACGCCTTTTTCCAGCCAGCCGCGCATGGTTTCGGCGTCACCGCTGCGGGCCAGGTCGAACATCTGCTGCAGGAGTTCCAGCATTTGGGGGTCCAGCTCGGAGGCACGGGTCATGTGGGAATTGTGCCATACCGCACCCCCTAGCCTGAAAGCGGTGAATCTGCGTCTCTTCTTCCTGCTGCTGCAAGTGCCGTTCGTGGCGCTGCTTTTGCTGTCTGGCATCCTGCTCAGCCGGGCAGTGGACGCCAATACCCAGGCCACGCAGTATGCCGAACAGGCCCACGAAGAGATCGCTGAAGTCAACGCGCTGCTGGGACTGGTCCTAAACATGGAAACCGGACTCCGTGGGTATGTGATTACTGGAGAGGACGCTTTTTTAGAGCCCTACCACGCGGCGCAGGCCAGGTTGCCCCAGGCCATACGGAGTCTGGAAGAACGGGCCGCCCGCCTTAGCGAAAGCGAACGGGCCGAGCGCGAAACCCATCTGAACAACTTTGAACGGCTGGTGGAGCGCTGGACCAATGATGTGGCCCGGCCTGAAATTGACCTCCGGCGCGTCTCCAAAGAACAGGCCGAGGCGGTGGTGGCATCCGGACGTGGCAAGGCGCTGGTCGACCGGATGCGCGCAGAGACAGCGGCTTATACCGAAGCGGCCCAAGCGTCGCTGCAAGCACGTGAAGCCCTGGCCGCCCGCCGCTTTCAGATCCTGAGAACTACCCTGTTGTTGGCCGGGCTGGCCGTACTGCTCGGCTCGGCGCTGGTGGCCTGGTGGGGTGCCGACTGGCTGAGCCGGCAACTGGGCGCGGTGGGCGCGGCCGCTGGACGGCTGGCACGGGGGGAGCAAGCCCAGCTTCCCAAATCGAGCCTGGCCGAACAGCGCCGTCTGGCGGCGGCCTTCAATTCCATGAGCCACCAGCTGGAAGAGGCACGGGGCCAGACCCAGAGCCACTTGCATGAACTGGAAGTGCAGGAACGGTCCCTGCGGCAGCTCGGCGAGCTCAGCGACCTGCTGTTGGCCGCACGCAGTCTGGAGGAAGGCGCACAGGTGGCTTCACTGGCGCTGCCCGCACTGCTGCCGGAGTCCAGCGGCGAACTGCTGCTGTTTGCCCCTTCACGCAACATCTTGCAGCCGTTGGCCGCCTGGGGGACAGCACCGGGACGCACGATGCCGCACGACACCTGCTGGGCTCTTCGCCACGGCGATACCCTGTGGCCCGACGAGCGCAGCTTTGCCGCACCCTGTCAGGGAGCTGAGCTGGGCGGCTGCCCGTATATCTGCTTGCCGCTGACGGCCCACGGCGAAACCCTTGGCCTGCTGCGCACCACGGTGCAGACCCAGATGTCCAGCGCTGACCGCACCGCACTGCAAGGTCTGGCCCGGCAGCTGGCACTCTCGCTGGACGCACTGCTGCTCCAGGACCGTCTACGCCAGCAATCTATCCGCGACGCGCTGACCGGCCTGTATAACCGCCGCCATTACGAGGACTACCTGAGCGCCAGCCTGGGCCGCGCCAGCAGAGACGGTACGCCACTCACACTGGTTGCCCTGGACGTGGATCACTTCAAGCGTTTCAACGATACCTTCGGCCACGACGCCGGAGACGCCGTACTGGTGCAGGTGGGCGCGGCCCTGAAAGCGGCCGTGCAGCCCCCCTACGAGGCGGCGTGCCGCCCTGGCGGTGAAGAATTCGCGCTGATCCTGCCTGGTACGGACGCAGCCACCGCCCTGCAACGGGCTGAGGCCCTACGGCAAACGGTCGAAGGCTGGACGCTGACTCACGCAGGTACGCCGCTAGGACAACTGACCGTCTCTATCGGCGTGGCTGAAATCGGAAGCAGCAGCGCTGCCGAGCTAACCCGCCACGCCGACGAGGCGCTGTACGCTGCCAAGCGAGGAGGCCGCAACCAGGTGGTCATCTGGCAGCCAGACTTGGGTGATGTGATGGAAAATGCGAACACCCTGGTTCACAGCTGAGTGCAGAAAAACTTACTTACTCCAAACGGCGTGACGCGGCCCGCAGCAGCGCCCACTGCCCCGCCATGAACCATAGCCCTAGCAGCAGCGAGCCGAAGTTCAGCCCCCAAGTGAGCGGTGTCAGCCACGCCTGAGCGGTGCGGGTGCGCTTCAGCCAGGCTTGAATGTCGGCCTGCTGGGCACGCAATTCCGGCACCGAAGGGCGGTCCTCCAGCAACGTGGCCCAATTGTCGGTCACCAGCTGCACTTCATTCAGGGCCTGGGCGGTCACGCCGTTCTGGGTGAGGAACGCCCCGATCAAGGGAGCCTGGCGGGCCCGCTCGGCCAAGTTGCCCAGCGAACGGACGGCGTCCAGCGTCTCCGGGCGCGCCAGGATGTCCAGCGGTTCCAGCGAATTGATCAGGTTGCCCATATTGGTGTTCATGTTGCTCAGACCCACCTCAGCCTGATTCAGCCAGCCGCCGATCATCGGTGCAAAGGTCAGTGTCAGCCCCCAGGTACCCAGCATCAGCAGTAGCGCTAGACCGATCCCCACCGTGCCCAGCACACGGGCCAGCGACCAGAACGCGGGCGGCAGACGGGACGGACGGGGCGCTTGGGTCATACAGGGCATTCTAGAAAGAAATCGCTCCGGCGAATGGAACGGGGAGCGCTGGCCGCACGCTGTTTAGAAAGATAAAAAGGCAGAAAGCCAAAATGCCTTCTGCCTTGAGTGAGCGCCGTCATGGGGCGCCCTATGGTTGGCACTCGCACCCGCTCACGGAGCCAGCTACCGTGCCATTTCGGTTGCCCGGCTTTCGCGGATCACCGTCACCTGGACCTGACCGGGGTACTCCATGTCCTGCTCGATGCGCCCCGCCACGTCGCGGGCCAGCAGCGTGGCCTGAGCATCGGTCACCTGATCTGGCTGCACGATCACGCGCACCTCGCGGCCCGCTTGAATGGCGTAGGCCTGCTGCACGCCCGGAAAGCTCACGGCGATTTCTTCCAGTTGCTCCAGGCGTCGGGTATAGGCTTCCAGCTCCTCACGCCGCGCCCCAGGGCGGGCCGCACTGATCGCGTCGGCAGCGGCCACCAGCACCGAGTACAGCGTCGCGCCGTTTTCAGGATCGTGGTGGTGGGCAATCGCGTCAATCACCTCTGCCGGTTCACCGAAGCGGGTACCCAGGCTGACCCCGATCTCAATGTGGGTGCCTTCAATCTCGCGGTCAATGCTCTTGCCGATGTCGTGGATCAGTCCGCAGCGGCGGGCCAGCGCGGCGTCCAGCCCCAGTTCGTCAGCCATGATGCCCGTCAGGTGCGCCACCTGCACCGAGTGCTTGAGGACATTCTGCCCGTAGCTGGAGCGGAAATACATCCGGCCCAAAAGTTGCAGCAACCCCGGCTTGAGCCCCAGCACGCCAGCTTCAATGGCGGCTTCTTCGCCCTGAGTATGGATAAAGGCCCGCATGTCTTCCTGAGCGCGGCCCACCATCTCCTCAATGCGGGTGGGGTGAATGCGGCCATCTTCCAGCAGCGACTCCAGCACATGCTGGGCCACCTCACGGCGCACCGGATTGAAACTGCTCAACATCACTGCTTCAGGGGTGTCGTCGATAATCAGGTCCACCCCGGTCAACGCCTCAAAAGCCCGAATATTGCGGCCCTCGCGGCCAATCAGGCGACCCTTCATGGCGTCGCTGGGAATCGGGACCACGCTGACCGACAGCTGGGCACTGGTCTCAGCGGCGCTGCGCTGAATGGCCTGTGCGATCACACTGCGGGCCTGGCGCTGAATTTCCTTCTGGCTTTGATCAGCAGCGGCACGGATGCGGGCGGCCTTTTCATCCTCCAGTTCAGCGTCCAGATCACCCAAGAGCCGCTCGCGGGCGTCCTCACGGGTCAGGCCCGCCACTTCTTCCAGGCGAGTAGCGATTTCGGCGCTGCGGAGTTGCAACTCGTCCTCCTGACCAGCCAGATCGCGGCGCTGCCCCTCCAGCCTTTCTTCCAGGGCGTCCAGGCGCTCACCACGGGCGTCCAGCTGCTCAGCGCGGCGGCTTTGGCGCTCCAGCTCGCGGTTCATGGCGTCACGTTCGCTGCGGTACTCCTGGCGGTCGGCGGCCAGGCGCTCACGCTCCTCAGCCATTTCGGCTTTCAGTTCGGTGCGCTCCTGGGTCAGCTCGGCGCGGTCTTGGTCCAGTGCGGCGCGGTCAGCCGCTAGGGTGTCGCGCAGCTCCTGAAACTGCAGCAGCTGCTCACTCAGTTGGCTGCGGCGGTCTTCCAGTTGGGCACGCTGCTCACGTAACTGCTCAGCCAAGTGCTGGCGCTGCTCTTCTATTTTCTGTTCGGCCTGTTGGAGCATCTGCTCGGCCCGCGATGAGGCGTCTTGCTGCTCACGTATACGCAGGGCGTCGGAATCGGCCTGGGCCTGCTCACGCAGGGCGTCGGCTTGGGCGGTGGCCTCACGGCGAATCTCTTCGGCACGCTCGCGGGCGATTTGCTCGTGCTGCTGCTCAGCCACCTCGCGCTGCTGACGGCCCAGCGCCCGGCCCATGACAAAGGCCACGGCGATTCCCAACAGAGCCAAAATGACATAAAGGGCGGTCAAATAAGGCTCCTTTCACTGACGGTCAGGCCCCAGAGGCCTGCCGCTACGATTTGATCAGGCGCAGCGCCTTGCGCTGCTTGGCGGAAAAAGTAAAGTTCATTGCTGACAGGGGATCTGGACAGGCCAGACACCGACTAAAGACTTGACATCGGAGTTGAGACTCCCCGCCAGTGTATCCCGACTGACCCCCGGCTGCGATGTTGGTCCGGTCCATACCTCAAACGTAGTTTCTGTAACTGAGGATGAGCCTTTGCCCGCGCGATGCCCTGCCTCAGGACGTGAACTCCCTCTAAGCAGCGCTCCTACAGGAGGGTGCTAAAGTGAAATGTTTGGTTTCTGGCCCGCCTGACCTGGCCGCTTACGTTCTGGGCAGAAGGCCCGCCGTTCCGAAAAGGAGTTGACATCTTGCCCCGTTCCACCCCCAAGGCTGGCCAGGCGAGCAGCACCCGCACCGCCTCCAAGCCAAGTAAAGCGCCAAGTAAAGCCCGCGCCGCCGCGGCAGACCAGCACGTCCATCTGCCGCGCTCCGCTCCGGTACAGGCCAGCAACCTGATTGTGCGCGGCGCCCGCGAACACAACCTCAAGGACATTACCGTGGAACTGCCGCGTGATCAGTTTGTGGTCATCACAGGTGTATCGGGCAGCGGCAAGTCCACGCTGGCCTTCGACACCATTTACGCCGAGGGCCAGCGCCGCTACGTCGAGTCTCTGAGCGCCTACGCCCGGCAGTTCTTGGGCCTGATGGAAAAGCCGGACGTGGACGCCATTGAAGGGCTGTCGCCGGCCATCTCGATTGACCAGAAGACCACCAGCCACAACCCCCGCTCCACGGTAGGCACCGTGACCGAGGTGCATGACTATCTGCGTCTGCTGTTTGCGCGGGTCGGCACACCGTACTGCCCGGTCTGCGGGCGCAAGATCGAGCGCCAGAGCCCCAGCGAGATTACGGACCGCCTGCTGGAAGGCTACGCGGACGCCCGTGCCATCCTGCTGGCCCCAGTGGTACGTGGGCGCAAAGGCGAATACCGCAAGCTGTTTGGTGACTTGCGGCGCGAAGGCTACGCCCGCGTGCGGGTAGACGGCACGCTGTACGAGCTGGACGAAGCCGAAAAGCTGAAACTGGAGAAATTCGAGAAGCACGACATAGATGTGGTGATTGACCGCATCAAGCTGCGCGAGGACGACCGCACCCGCATCGCGGAGAGCGTAGAGCTGGGCCTGCGCCGGGGCGAGGGCCTCTTGCGGGTCATGCTGCCTGACGACGGCGCTGAAGAACTGTACTCCGAGAAGTTCGCCTGCCCGGAGCACGGCAGCGTGCTGGAGGAGCTGGAGCCGCGCAGCTTCAGCTTCAACGCGCCCTACGGGGCCTGCGGCGACTGCGCGGGGCTGGGCTTTAAGCAGAAATTCTCAGCGGAGCGGGTGATTGATCAGAACCTTTCGATTGCGGGCGGAGCCATCCTGCCCTGGTCCAAGAAGGGGACGGGCGGCGGCATCTACTATTGGGACAAGCTGCGGGCACTGTCCGAGCATCTGGACTTTGACCTCAAGGCACCCTGGCGCGACCTGACTGATGAGATCAAAGCGGTGGTGCTGAACGGTGCCGCCGAGCCGTTCGAGGTGGTCTACCGCCGGGGCGGCAAAGAAACCATGCGCTTTATGACCGAGTACGAAGGCGTGCTGCCCAACCTGGAGCGGCGCTACCTGGATACCGAATCCGAATTCATGCGCGAGAAGCTGGAGGAAATGATGGAACTCCAGCCCTGCCCCACCTGCGGCGGCACCCGCTACAAGCCCGAAATCCTGGCGGTGCGGGTGGCGGGCCTGAACATCGCGCAGCTGAGCGCCATGAGTGTACTGCAGGCCGATGAATTCTTTGGCGTGCTGGACCGCAATGAGGTGAAGGCCGGCGACATCGCGCCTTACCGTGAGCAGCACCTCGGCGGCGCGGCGCAGGCGGCGCGGCCGCAGCGCACCGAGTTCCGGCTGGGCGACTTCGGGGAAGCGGTGGCGGCCCCGATTCTGCGGGCCATTCGCACCCGGCTGCGCTTCTTGGTGGATGTGGGGCTAGATTACCTCAGCCTGGACCGCACCGCCAACACCCTGTCAGGCGGCGAAGCGCAGCGCATCCGGCTGGCGACCCAGGTGGGTAGCGGCCTGACCGGCGTGCTGTACGTGCTGGACGAACCCTCCATCGGCCTGCACCCCAAGGACAACGGGCGCCTGATCGGCACGCTGAAGAACCTGCGCGACCTGGGCAACACCCTGCTGGTGGTCGAACACGACGAAGACACCATGCTGGCCGCCGACTATCTGGTGGACATGGGGCCAGGCGCGGGCGTCCACGGCGGCGACGTGGTGGCTGCCGGAACGCCCGAGCAGGTGCGTGATGACGAGCGCAGCCTGACTGGGCGCTATCTGCGCGGCGAGGTGGAAATCCCCATTCCTGCAAAGCGCCGCAGCGGCAATGGCAAACGCCTCCGGGTGTACGGCGCCCGCGAACACAACCTGCGGGACGTGGACATCACCATTCCACTGGGCACCATGACCGTGGTGACTGGCCCCTCCGGCTCTGGCAAGAGCACCCTGATTCACGACATCGTGCACGCCACACTGGCCCGCGACCTGAACGGTGCCCGTACCAGCCCTGGAAAATACGACCGCATGAAAGGCATCGAGCATCTGGACAAGGTGATCGAGATTGACCAGTCCCCCATCGGGCGCACGCCACGCTCCAACCCGGCCACCTACACCGGCGTCTTTACCGAGATCCGCGACCTGTTTACCCGCACCCCAGAGGCGCGGCGGCGCGGCTATCAGGCCGGGCGCTTCTCTTTCAACGTGAAGGGTGGCCGCTGCGAGAACTGCAAGGGCGACGGCGTCATGAAGATCGAGATGAACTTCCTGCCCGACATCTATGTGCCGTGCGAGGTCTGTAAAGGGGCGCGCTACAACCGCGAGACGCTGGAGGTCAAATACGCCGACAAGACCATTGCCGACGTGCTGAACATGACCGTGGAAGAGGGCCATGCCTTTTTTGAGAACGTACCGACCATCGCGAACAAGATGCGGCTGCTGCTGGATGTGGGCCTGGGCTACATGAAAATCGGGCAGCCCAGCACCACGCTCTCAGGCGGCGAGGCGCAGCGCATCAAGCTGGCGTCCGAACTGTCGCGCCGGGCCACCGGCAAAACGGTTTATATCCTGGACGAACCCACCACGGGTCTGCACTTTGAGGATGTCCGCAAGCTGATGTTGGTACTGGAACGGTTGGTCGAAGGCGGCAACACGCTGGTGATCATCGAACACAACTTGGATGTCATGAAGTCCGCTGACCACATCATCGACCTGGGGCCGGAAGGCGGCATACGCGGCGGCACGGTGGTCACGGTGGGTACCCCCGAAGAGGTCGCGGCGCACCCGACCAGCTACACTGGGGAATATCTGCGCGGTCTGCGTGGGCTGACGCCCGCAGCGGCTCCGGCGGGAGCAGCCAAGACGGCCACCAAAGCCAACGCAGTGGCCACCGACGCGCCTCCTCCCAAGAAGTCCCGCACGGCCAAGGCAGCCCCTAAAGTACCCCCGGCCAAGACCGCCAAGAAAGGCAACGCATGAGCCAGAAGGACGCCCCCAACCCCACGCCCAGTTCCGAGCAGCCCACCACTGCCCCGCGCACGCCCAGCTGGGCCACGACGCCTGACACCGCGAAATCTCCGACGTTGCCGGAAGGCAACTCACCCGTGGCAGTCAGCGGTACACCCCAGGTGTCGTTCGCCAAAGCTCCTATCAGCCATGACGCGGGAACTGATCTCACGGAAACGTCTGTCACCGACACACTGACCGTACGGGCAGAGCCGCAAGTGGTGCAAGACGGCGAACATACCTCTGGCGTTACGGGAACCGAACTGGGCCGGAGTGAAGCAGGCGTCCCCGAGGCTCAACCGGCTGGCGGGACCACTGCCGTCACCCGGCGCGGACCGGACCTGTCTCCGCAGGAGCGGTTGCGGCGGCAGAACTGGATGGGCCTGGGTGGACGCATGGTCGGCGGGCTGGTCACCCTGGGCCTGCTGTTCCTCGCCATTCAGAGCGGCTGGCCCTGGGCCACGGTGCTGTTTGCCTGGGTGCTGCTCACCATTCTGGCCGACGAGTTTGGAGGTTGGTTCGGCTATCTGGGCGTGTTGCTGGGAGGCCTGACCCTGCTGGCCCCCGCACAACCAGTTGAAACCTGGTCGGTGGCGCTGCCGCTGGTCGGCGGAGCCCTGCTGGCCCTGCTGGTGGTCAAGCACTCCGGCGGCTGGGGCGTGCTGCCCTTTGCCGCCGCCGTGTTTGCCTTGCCGATTATCGGAGCGGCGCAGTACGGTCATCTGCTGGACGAGAACCTGATTATGGTCGCTGACCCGGATTTGCAGCGCAGTGCCATCCTCGCCATGCTGGTCGGCCTGGCCCTGAGCCTGGTGCGGCAGTTCGTGCTGTGGATCGTGGACTTGACCGGACGCCGCGCCGAGCGCCGCTTGCTGCACGCCGATCAGGCTACGGTCCGCTGATAGCGCCCCCATTCCCCGCCCGGAAGTCCAACGTGAACTGGCCTTCCGGGTTTTTTTGGCATACAACATGGCCCCCCGCTTTTCCTTGCCTTAACACGTGCCGTGTAGAATCGGCCTACTTATGACCAGACCGCAAAACCGGGGCAACAACAACTCCGCCCTCCTGATCGGAACCCTAGTCGCTGCCGCCTTGATTGCGCTGGCCCTCTTTGCCGGGCGCGGTGAAAATGCCACCGAGCAGACCCAGGCCAACCAGGATGCCAATGCCAAAGCCGCTTTTGACCTGAGCAACAAGCCGATGGCTGGTGAAGAATCGGCCCCCGTGGAAATGATCGTGGTTGAAGACTTCAAGTGCCCCGCCTGCAAAAGGTTCGAGGCCGAAGTCTACCCACAGGTCCAAAACGAGTACATCCGCACCGGTCAAGTCAAGTCTTACTTCGTGACCTGGCCCTTCCTGGCCGAAATGGCCAAGCTGGATGAGGACGACTCCAAGTACGCCGCGCAGGCAGCCCAGTGCGCCTTCGAGAATGGCGGCACCGCAGCCTTCACCGAGTACAAGTCCATCCTGTTCCGTGCGCAGGGACCCGAAACCGAGATCTGGGCCAGCAAGGACCGCCTCAAGGAACTGGCTGGGAACGTGGGCGGCATTGACCAGACGGCTTTTGGCAGCTGCCTGGACAGTGACGCCACCCTGGCCACCGTTGAAGCCAATGAGAAAGAGGCACTGGCCAGCGGCGTGAACAGCACCCCGACCGTGTTTATCAATGGCGAGAAGGTGGAAGACACCACCCAGGCCGGGGTCAAGGCAGCCATTGACGCTGCACTGGCTCAATAAGCCATGACCCGCTCTACGCGGCTGTATCTGGCCTGGGTGATGGCGCTGGTCGCCACTTTGGGCAGCCTGTATCTCAGTGAAGTGCTGGGTTACCGCCCCTGCAAGCTCTGCTGGTATCAGCGGATCGCCATGTATCCGCTGGCCCTCACGCTGGGCCTGGCCGCCTTCCGGGATGACTTGCGAGTGCGGATATATGCCATCCCGCTGGCCGCCATCGGGGCCGCAGTAGCCCTTTACCAGAATGCTGAAATCTGGGGCTGGGTTCCAGTATCACGCGCCTGCTCCATTGACGCGGGCGAAGAACCCTGCACTACGTTGTGGCCCCTGTGGTCACAGACGCTGGGCCAGAATTTCTCGGCGCTGAACTCTATTTTCACCATTCCAGCGCTGGCCCTGATCGCTTTTACCCTGATCATACTGCTGCTGGCCTGGCCGCGTGAGCGTCATGCGGCAGTCCTTCACAATCAGCCTGATCTGAACAACTGAGCTCTCCTCCCGTGCCTCCCCAAGTCTGACGGGAGACACGGGCCTTTATACTGGCTGCCATGACCCATCCCGTGTCCGAAAGCAGTCTCAGCACCGAGCAGCTTGAACATCTGGCCCGGCTGGCCCGGCTGGAGCTGAAGCCTGACGAGGAAGTGGCCATTCGGGGTGAGCTGAACGAACTGCTGGACTATTTTCAGCAGCTCCAGGCCGTAGAGACGGAGGGCGTGGAGCCGATGCAGCGTCCACTGCCACTCAGCGATCATCTGCGCCCGGACGTAGCTGGGAGCACCCTGCCCCAGGCCGAGGTGGTGGCCCTGGCCCCGGCCCACGTAGGCGGTCTGGTGCGGCTCCCGCGTACGCTTGACAGCGACTGAATCCCAATCCAATCTTTCCCCTTTGAGCCGATAACCCGCCCCAGGAGGCCCCATGCAAGACATCCGACTGATTCGCGAGCAACCTGAACTGATCCGCCAAGCGATTGCCGACAAATTCATTGATCTGGACCTGGATCTGGTGCTCGGCGCTGACCGCGAGGTGCTGGAACTGCGCCAGCAGGTCGAAGCCATGCAGGCCGAGCGCAACGCCAATGCCAAGCTGGTCCCTAAGGCCAGCCCTGAGGAGCGCCCAGCGCTGATTCAGAAGGGCAAAGACCTGGGCAGCGAACTGGCAACCCTGGAGCCGCAGCTGCGTGAAAAGGAAGAAGCGCTGCGGACCCTACTGCTGCGCGTGCCGAACATCCCACATGCGAGCGCCCCAGTCGGTCCCAGCGACGACGATAACACGGAGTTGCGCCGTGAAGGTGAGGTGCCGCAGTTCGCCTTCACGCCACTGGACCATGTAGATCTGCTGGAAGGCCAGGGCTGGGGCGACCCCGAGCGCGTGGCCCGCGTGTCGGGCAGCCGCTCGTATCTGCTCAAGGGAGACGCGGCCCGCCTGGAACTGGCCGTGTTGATGTTCGCGCTGGACCTGCTCGCTGAGCGCGGGATGGAGCCGCTCAGCACGACCGCCCTGGTCCGCCCCGAGACATTGGTGGGCACGGGCCACTTTCCCGGCGGCGAGGATCAGGTGTACCGGATCGAAGGCGAAGAGCTGATGCTGGCCGGGACCAGTGAGGTGCCGATCAACTCGCTCTACGCCGGTGAAATGATTCCTGAAGCGGATCTGCCGCTGGCCTTTGCGGGCTTTAGCGCCGCTTTCCGCTCGGAGGCGGGCAGTGCCGGGCGCGACGTGCGCGGGCTGATCCGCGTCCACGAGTTCCGCAAGGTGGAGCAGTACGTGATCTGTAGGCCCGAAGAAGGGATGCAGTGGTTCGAGAAGATCCTGGCCAATGCCGAGGCCATCTTGCAGGCGCTGGAACTCCCCTACCGGGTGGTGCAGAACAGCACCGGCGATATGGGCGCGGGCAAGCACCTGATGTACGACATCGAAACCTGGGTGCCCAGCGAAACGAAATACCGCGAGACGCATTCCTGCTCGTACTTGACCGACTGGCAGGCCCGCCGCACCGGCCTGCGCTACAAGGGCGAGGGCGGCAAGCCACAGTTCGTCCATACCCTCAACAACACCGGGATCGCCAGCCCACGCATTCTGGTGCCATTCCTGGAAAATCACCAGCAAGCCGACGGCACTGTCCGTATTCCGGCGGCACTGCGGCCCTACCTGGGCGGTAAAGAGGTACTGGGCAAACCCTTCCGGCAGGACTGATTTCACTCCCGCAGCTTCATAACTCCTGTGGGCCAATGCGGGCGATTTGTCCAAGTTGGCCCATCATTCATGAGGTGAGGTTGCGATTTAGGTCACACATACACTGGACCAGTGAAACCTCTACAGCAGTCAGTGTTCGCAGGACTTTTGTTGGGCATGGCTCTCCTGCCAAGCGCTCAGGCCATAGGCGGTAGTGCCGCCCCAACAAGCTGGCTGGGCCACAAGATTGACCCGGCCCAGACGCCGTTCTGCCATGAGCAAGGCTGCACGCTGATTGAGGTACGCTCTAACGACTCCAACAGAATGGGTTGGCACGACGGCACCATGCGCGCCTACCAATTGCGGGATGGCAGCCAACTGGAAGTGGATGTGCGCCCCGAAGGCTGGATCAGCAATGCGCGGCTCCAGTTCAAGCGCTCTCGCATGACCGCACAGGATCACCGCACTGCCGCCACCTTCCTGACGGCGGTGACGGGCCGCACCTTCCGGGCCGGTGCCATCGCCTCCTGTGAGCAGGCGGGACTGGCCCTGAACAATCCTGACGCTTACGGACCAGAACAGCCACTTTCCCACTGGAAGACGCCGAACGGCCTGCCCTATAAGGCCCGCTGCGGCGTGGGCAGTCAGGTGGGCGTCTGGGCCGGGTGGATGCAGCAGTAGACTGCCTTCTATGGCTGCTCCCACGCCCCCGCAAGATCCCGCCGTACTGCTCCCTTTCGGTGAAACCCCAGAACAGGTACGCGCCAGCCTGAGCTGCGAGTTGGACGCTTTTGCCGCGCAGCTACGGACGCGTGCGCAGGACTGGACGGCCACCCAGCCTGGCCGCGAGTGGTCCCCCGCCCAGGAAGCCGAGCATGTCCTGAAGATCAATCAGGGCATTACCCGTGTGCTGGGGCTGCTGCTCTCGGACCGCGAATTGCGGCCCACGCCGCAGAACCCAGGCCGGCTGGTCGGCGGCAAGCGGCAAGCCCCAGCCGACAGCCTGCCCGGTGCCGAGGGCCTGCGCTGGGACGGCTGGGAACAGGAGTGGCGGGCCGGACGCGAGGCCCTGGAAACCGTTGCCGCCGGGGTCCGGGAAACGCCGGGGCGCACTTTTTGGCACCCCTACTTCGGGGAGCTGGACGCGCTGGACTGGCTGCGAATGGTGGCCGCACACCTGCACAGCCACCGCCGCCTGTTGGAACAGAGCGCAGGAGCGGAGGTCTAGCGCCTGCCCAACTGCCCAGCACTGACCAACACATCCAGCGCTCCATCTGCAGCGGCGACCACCTCGAGGCCCTGAGCAGTGACGCGCAGATCATCCAGCCGCAGATCACCCAGGTCGCCGCGCAAGTTGAGGCCTGGCAGCGGCGAGAAGGGCAAGCGGGCCGCCACTGTCTCTTCTAGCCGGTTCAGGCGCGGCGAGAGGTCAAAGCGGGCTGCGTTCGCCAGCCGGGGTTCCAGTCGCTCGGCCAGCCACGGTCCCAGCCAGGCGGCTCCCGGTACATCGGCGTCCAGGTCCAGTTTGACATTCTCCAGGGTGACTTCCTGGCCCCCAGGCCGCAGCCAGGGCCGTCCGCTCAGCTGCGCGGTGATGGTGCGGGTCCGGCCCAGGACCGTTACCGCCAGTCGCGCACTCAGGCGGAGGCGGCGGGCGTCATCCTCACGCTGGACCTGAATGTCAGTCAGGCGCAGTTCGGGGGCCAGGGCGCCACCGGGGAGACGCAAGCCCAGCAGTTCCTGTCTCACCGCTGCCGTGACCAGCTCTGACATCTCGGCAAAAGGCAGCAGAATCGGCACACGCAGGTGCAGTTCACTGGGAGTGGCCTGGGACGTCACGCGCAGCGCAGGCAAAGGCGCCGCAGTGGGGCGGGTCACAGGTGGTTGGCCCAGCTCGGCGCGCAGGTACCCTTCAGCCTCCAGCGAGAGGTGCAGGGCATCATCCTGAAGCCGCAGGCCAGACACGGCCAGGGACATGGGCATGACCTGGGCATAGGCCTGATCTACGCCGTTGCCTTCCAGCGGCAGGGACCAGGGCCGCTGCACCATGGTCCACAGTTGCTCCGCCCGCTCGCGGAGCGCTGCCGACTCACGCACGGCCCGCACCACCTCCTGCGTGACTCGCTCCATCTGCGCCCGCACGGCCCCTTCGGCCAAGCTCGCCACGCTCAGGCGCGTCCCAGGTAACAGCTCTATCGCCAGCGGATCGGTCCAGGTCAGTTCGCTGCTCACCTGCGCCCCCGCTTCCCAGTCCGGCTGGATGTAGGGCCGCACCCGCATCCGCACAGTGGCCTGGCCACCGAAATCGCGGGTCAATGACTGCTCCAGCCGCCCGGCCCAGGCCGCCCCAGACAGCTCCGGACGCACTGCGAACTCGGCGCTGAGCGGCACTTCCAGTTCAAGAGTGTTGCCCGAAGCACTCGGCACGATCCGAATATCGCCCTGACGGGCCACCACGCCGCGAATCTGGACGCCCGCCGCGCCACCCAGCACGCGCTGCTCGCGGTCAATCCGGGCAAACTCGCGGGGAACCCGCGCATTGACTGCCTGCCGAACACCATCCAGTGGCACCATGACAGGCAGCACCACGCTGGACAGCGGCAGCTGGGGTGCTTGCTGTGAGCGACTCAGTGCCGGGGAATCGGAAGCAGGATCAGGGGTCATGGTTGTCTCCCAGACTAACGCGCCTAACACAAGGGGAACGAGCAGCAGGCCCGGCCAGAGGCGGCGCAGCGACTCCGTTATTGCCGTCCGGCCCGCCACAGCAGCGCAGCTCCAGCCAGCAGCGCGACCACATCCGGCCCAAAGGCAGCGAGGGTCGGCGGCAGCGCCCCACTTTCACCCATCACCTTGAACACACTCCAGGTGGCGTAATAGGCAAAAGACAGCAGGAGCGCCCAGACCAGGCCCAGATTTAGCCCCGAGCGGAAGGTGTACAGTGCCAGACTGACCGCAAAAAAGGCCAGGGCCAGGGCCGAAAGCGGCTCGGAGAACTTGCGGTACAGCGCTGTGAAATCGCCCGGCGAGCGGATGCCCGACTGCGCGTAGGAATCGGTGCGGGCCTTGAGGGTGCCCAGTGGCAGATAGAAAGGGTCCATTCCGCTGCCGCCGTCAAAGCTGGCCTGCACGTCCTGTACCGGCAGCTGACCCGTTTCAAACGTCAGCACCGTGACAGGCCGCGCCCCCTGATACGACACCCGCTGCCCACCGCGCAGCTCCAGCACATTGCTGCCGGGTTTCAACACGCCCTCGCGGGCTGTAATGACCTCGCGGGGCGGCAGGCCAGGCTGCATGGTCACGATCCGCAGGTTTTGCAGCGTGCCGTCCTCGGCCACCGCTCCCACGCTAATAGCGCGGTCTAGTGCGTCCCGCAGCACCAGTCCGCCGCCCGCCGTCTGCGCTAAGCCGATCACCCGGGGATTGTCCAGCACAATCTGACGCTGCACACTCTGGGCCTGCACCTTGGCGCGGGTCACCAGCGCTTCATTGATCCCGAACGACAGCAGCGTGACCAGCGCAGCGAGGAGCAGGATAGGCCGGAACAGCGAATGACCGGGAATCCCGCCCGACAGCGCCGCCTTAATTTCGCTGTCCGCACTCAGGCGCGAGAGGCCCAGCAGCGTGGCGAACATGAGTGCCAGCGGCAGGCCAAAGGCCATCGCCTCAGGCACATTCAGCGCCAGCAGTTGCGCGACCAGCGCCGGACTCGCTCCCTTCGCGAGCAGCGGAGCCAGCACGTCCTCCAGACCCTTGAGCATCAGCAGGACGATCAGGGCGCTCAGTGCGGCCACCAGCAGCGGCAGGATTTCGGCCAGCACGTAGGTATCGAAGCGGCGCAGCAGTCGCCCGCCCAGGTCAGCAGTGCGATTAGTCCGGCGCTCAACCGGCGGTTGGCGTCCTTGTCCTTCTACCTGCCGCGTCACCGCAGTCTCCAGGCCAGCACAGCAGCCAGCGCAATAAAGATCAGGTTGGGCAGCCAGGCCACCAACGCTGGAGTCAGTGCCCCGCCCGCCGCCAGCTGTGGCCCCAGCGTCCAGGGCACGTAATACACCACAATAACCAGCAGCACCGCCGCGAAAGCCCAGGCGCGGCCCGGCATCAGCAGGCCCAGCAACCCGGCGGCCAGCGCGAAAATCATGGCCGTAAAGGAATCGGCAGTGCGCCCAGCAAGCTGATGCTCCAGCGTGCGCCGCTCAGGCCCTTCTAGCGTGGGGCTGGCCAGTTCGGTGCGGAGCTGGGCATTACTCAGTTGGTCTGCCTCGGGGCGGGGCGGAGCCAACGTATCTTTCTGGTCAAACGTCATCAGTTTGGCCGAGAACTCCGGCGGCTGGCCGGGCCGCGTCACCCAGGCATCGTTCAACGTCCAGGTTTGGGTCGCTGTATTCCACGACCCACTGTCAGCGGTAATCACTTCATCGCCGCGCTGCACCATCACGCCGCTCAGCATGGCGTCGGGGTTGCCCTGGCCCTCAGGGGTAGACACCCGGCCAGCGTAAAAAAGGGTCTCCCCTTCTGAGTAGGCGTACATCTCCCGCGTAGGCGGCACCGGAGTCATGCCGTAGATGTCGTACCAGGCGTCGTACCAGCGAGCGTTGGCCCAAGGGGCGAGCCAACCGGAGTTGGCGAAGGTCAGCGCCCCGACCAGCACGAAGGGCAACGCCAGCGGCCAGACCAGCGACAGGGGCTTCACGCCCGCCGCGTACATCGCCTTAATTTCGCTGTCGCCCTGCATTCGCCCGAACGACAGCAGCACGGCGAACGGCACCGCCAGCACCAGCGAGCGGTTGAGCAGCAGCGGCAGGTTGTAGCCTAGCGTGGCAAGCGCTTGCTGCGGCGTAGCGTCGTAGTTCAGAAAAGCCCCCACTGTCTGGCTGATGACATCGGTCATCTGCAGCACCACGAACAGCAAAAAGCCCATCACATACCACTTCAGCACATCACGCAGAATGTAACGGGTCAGTCTGGACATCATCTGATATTTTAGGGGGACGAAATGAGAACGGCTAGATGAGCGTGCACAGCAGGCTGTAGCAGGCCACCAGCAAAAAGAAGCAGGCACAGGGCACCCCAGCCCTCTCGCCATGCTCCTGCTTCTCTGGAGGGTCTTACAGGCCCTTAGTTCTCGTCGTCGAAATACTCGAAACGGAACGTGCCGATCTCTACGGTGTCGCCTTCGCGGGCGCCCGCGCGTCTCAGGGCGTTGTTCAGGCCCTGACGCTTGAACAGGTTGGCCAGGTACTCGGCGGCGTCTTCGATGTGGCGGGCAAAGCGGACCAGCTTGTCCTCGAAGCCACCACCATGCACCGTCCAGATGCGCTCGTTTTCCTCACCGTCACCTGCTTCTTCCTCATGGAAAGTGATCCGGAGCGGCTCTTCGCGGACAATCTGTTCGTCTTCCACCTCCAGCGAGTGGGTTTCGGCCCACAGCTCGCGGCTGGGCAGCAGGTCAAAGATGGTCTGGCGCAATTCGTCCCGCCCGGTGCCTTCCTTGGCACTGATCGGCAGGACAGCCATTCCGAACTCGGCGGCCAGATCGCTTTCCACCATCTGCACAATGTCCGGTTCGACCAGCTCGGTCTTGTTCAGGGCGATCAGCGCCGGGGCGTCCAGCAGCATCGGATCGTAGGAACGCAGTTCGTTCTGCAACTGGCGCAGTTCCTCCACCGGGTTCACGGTCACGTCCAGCACGTACACCAGCAAACGGGTGCGGCTGATGTGGCGCAGGAACTCCAGGCCCAGGCCCTTGCCTTCGCTGGCCCCTTCGATGATGCCGGGGATGTCGGCCAGGGTGAAGCGTTCCTCACCGCCCAGCGAATCCACCACGCCCAAGTTGGGGCTGAGGGTGGTAAAGGGATAGTCCGCGATGCCGGGCTTGGCGTTGCTCAGGGCCGCCAGCGTGCTGGATTTACCCGCATTCGGATAGCCCACCAAGCCTACGTCGGCGATCAGGCGCAGCTCCAGCCGCAGCCGCCGCTTCTGGCCAGGCACGCCCAGCTCAGCAAAGCGGGGAGCCTGCCGAGTCGCGCTGACGAAGGTAGAATTACCACGTCCGCCCGCGCCACCCCGCGCCACCACCTGCTGCTGGCCCGGTTCGGTCAGGTCAGCCACCACGCGGCCCGTGTCACGGTCAAATGCCGTGGTGCCCACTGGGACATCAATAATCAGATCCTCGCCGTCACGGCCCTGGCGCAGACGACCTTCGCCGTAGCGGCCATTCTCGGCCTTGAACTTGCGCTTGCCGACCATGCGTTCCAGCGACTCCACGCCCTCGGTGGCCCGCAAGATGACGCTGCCACCATGCCCGCCGTGACCGCCGTCCGGCCCGCCTTTTTCCAAGTATTTGGCGCGGTGAAAGCTCATGGAACCGTCGCCACCGTTCCCCGCCGCCACTTCTATTTCCAGGGTGTCTCTAAAAGCCATAGGTGCTCTCCCTCCGGGATGTACGAAAGTTTAAAGAAAAGGGCAGCAGGTCAAAGGGCCACCAGCTTTTTGCCTAGAAACCTTCTGCATACATAAAAAACACCCTACCCCGAACCGAGGGGCAGGGTGCCAGGCTATGCCTGAGCCTTACTCGACGCTGATGAAACGGCCCTTGCCGCCGCGGTCAGTAAAGATGACCTGGCCATCTACCAGGGCGAACAGGGTGTGGTCACGGCCCATGCCCACGTTGGGGCCAGCCTTGAACTTGGTGCCGCGCTGGCGAACCAGGATGTTACCGGCCAGCACTTTTTCGCCGCCGAACTTCTTCACGCCCAGGTACTTGGGGTTGCTATCGCGTCCGTTTTTGGACGAACCTACGCCTTTTTTGTGTGCCATGTCAGTGACTCCTTAAAAGTAAAAGTCAGGCCTTGATGCCCGTGATTTTGATGGCGGTGTATGCCTGACGGTGACCGGTGCGGCGACGGTACTGGATACCGCTCTTGTACTTACGCACGTAGATCTTCTCGCCACGGCCATGCTCAACGACTTCGGCGCTCACAGTGAACTTGCCAGCGTCGTCGCCAAAAGCGGTCTGATCGCCGCCCACCAGGACAGGGGTAAAGTCCACTTTGTCTCCGGCTTCGCCTTGCAGGCTTTCCACACGGATAACGTCGCCTTCGGAAACGCGGTACTGCTTGCCACCGCTGCTAATAATTGCAAACATGTTGATTCCTCCCACTGCGCCTGTGCCGAGGTCTGCCCCGCTCCGCTAAAGAATTTCGGACGTGGGGGGTCTTGGCCTCCTGACCGCAAAACTCCCAGAAACTGGGGGCCTACGGCGCTGGGCGGGGCCAGACAAACAAATACTCAGACGCATCGCCCCATTACGCCGGGGCAACCGAAGGAGGATTTTATCATGAGCGGTATCGGCGGGGCAAGGGTGCTTAGAGGAAGGATCAGCGGAACCCGGCTGGCCCCAGCAGCGTATTTCACTGGTGTGATGACGAAGCTTCGGCTGATCTGGCAAGACGCCCTGGGACTGCTGTTCGCGCTGCGCGGGCGCGCACATGACGGCATAGGCGAAGGTTCTGCCACTGGCAGCCCTGATCTGTGCGGTGTTCCCGCTGGACCTCCTCCCCGACCTGACTCCGCTGCTGGGCGTGGCCGACGATCTATTGATCATTCCGGCGCTGCTGGCGCTGCATCTGACGGGGCTGATGTGACCCGACTTCTTCAATTGCCGGGCGAAGGATACACTGGAACTATTCTGGTATCACCTGCCCCAGCCAGGGCGAACGCTCAAGTGTCAGGAGCCGCATGAAACGCCGCTTTCCCACCAAAGACAGTCCCGAGTTCCAGGAAATCATGAACGCTGCCGAGACCCTGCGCCGTGAGCTGACCGGAGTCGGTCAGGAGCTGAAGCGTGAGTGGGACAAAGAACAGCCCAAGCGCCAGCGCAAACAGGCCAAACGGGAGCGCCGCGCAGTTAGGCCTCAGGAGTGGGCGGACGTAGAGGACGTCCCCGTGACCGTCATCCATGAGACGCCCGTACAGCCCATGACGGTTCAGGGCGACCCCGCTGCCCACCCGAGTCAGGCCGTGCAGATGTCTCCCTCTACGGTGCCGGCCCTGAGCACCGTAGGTCACCCGGTCGGCCAGACGCGCCAGGGCCTGGAAGTCTACGCTCTGCACGAACTAGACGCCTTTGAACAGGCCATGCAGAGCCTCGCCGTGGACCTGCGCGCCGCTGATGTGCAGCTGATCTGGATGCCAGATCAGGCGGACCGCAAGGGGCGTCAGGGTCTTAAGGTGTATCCGGTAGCGCGCCTGGGCGACCGCACCTATACCCTCAGCCAGAGCAGCAAAGTTCCGACAGTGGTGGAGGTTCAGGGCCAGCACCTCCATCTGCTGTGGGAAGGGGAAGCCGTACCCGTCGGCCCGGCGGAGTGGGCGCAACTGGACCGCTGGCGCGACTTTGGCGGTGAGCCACTGCGCTGGCTGGCACAGCTGCGTGACAACGACTGGAGCTGGGTACTGTGGGTGGTGGTCATGATTGCGGCCTTCAACATCTGGTGGGTGCTGGGCCTCGCCTGGATCTTCGGGTCCGGGTACCTGTTCGGGTCAGACGGGGTCAAGCCCTACCGACAGGGCTATTTCGAGGACCGTACGCCCCCTGACAGCACCAAGGAACTGCTGTGGCACCGGAGCAGGCGCAGCGCTGGAACCGCTAGCTTGCTCCCTGGAATGCAGGATGTTCCAGACCATCTCCGGCAGACGCCTATACCTGACGCTCCGCCTGCGGCGCCAGAAACTGTCATCAGGCCCAACCCAGTCCGCCCGGCGTTGGATGGCCTGCCGGACGATCTAGCCGCTGGGTTGCGAATGGTCCGCGAGCGCGTGGCCGACCTGCCCCGGGGCGAGGTCATGACTGCCGAGCGCTACCGCCTGGAGAACCTGGCAAGCAACTGCGAGGAAGCAGCTGGACTGTATCTGCGCCTGCCGCCGGGCAGTGACGCGGCCCAGACCGCCGCTGAGGAAGTGCGGGCCATGCTGCAAGAAAGCCTGGAAGCACTGTCGCATGCCGGGTCACACAGTGAACAGCAGCAAAAAGACACCCTGCAGGCCATTCGCGACCTGCGGCAGAGCAGTGTGCCGCAGCGTGATCCACTGAAGCTGGACTGAGTCGCGGGTCAGCGCGGACGAGCCTCCGGGGGCAACACCGCAAAACTCCAGCCCTTCGCTCCAGCAGGCAACTCCAGCTGGGGCACTTCACCCTGCCAGCGGCTGACCAGCAGATACAGTTCGCCCGCCTTGGTGGCCTGGCCGGGGCTGTAGAGCACCTCAGCCCCAGCAAAGCCTGGCAGCTTGGCCCAGGTCTGCGCCAGAGCCCACAGGCGGGGCAAATCACCGCGCTGTTCGGTGTAGTGGACCCATTCGCCAGACAACATCATGGCCTTAGCTTACGCGCTACCCTGAGCAGGCATGACCGACGCCCGCCCAACACTGGACCCGGCTCACCTCAACCCAGCTGCCCCACGCCCACTGCACTACGCCCCGCCAGAGGGCTGGACGCGGGTGCTGCTCGAAGTGGCGTGGGAGGGCAGTGCTTACGGCGGCTGGCAAAGTCAGCCCAACGCGCCCAGCGTGCAAGACACCCTGCACGCGGCGCTGGGGCGGCTGGGCCTGGACACCACCCGCCCCGTAGCGGCAGGCCGCACTGATGCGGGGGTCCATGCCGAACGTATGCCCGCCCATGTGGACCTGCATGCCCCACAGATTCCGCCGGAGCGGCTCCCGGTGGCTCTGGCCCATGTGCTGCCACGCTCGGTGGGGGTGCTCCGGGCCCAGACCGCCCCCACTGGCTTTCACGCCCGCTTTTCGTGTACGCAGCGGCAGTACCGCTACGACCTGCTGCAAGCCCCTCAACCGCACCCGCTGGAAGCCGGGCGCAGCCTGTGGGTCCGCTCGCCACTGAACCTGGCTGCCATGAACGCTGCTGCCGCTGACCTGATCGGCCTGCACGACTTCGCCGCCTTCGCCACCAAGGAGGACCGTCAGACCGTCCGCGAGTTGCAACGCCTGCAGGTCACAGCCCAGCCGCTGGGATACGGCGGGCGCATCAGCCTGGAGGTGGTCGGTGAGAGCTTCCTGCGCCATATGGTGCGCGGGCTGGTCGGCACCCTGATTGCGGTGGGTCAGGGCAAACTCCCGCCTGCGCAGGTGGCCGAGATTCTGGCCAGTACGGACCGCCGCCGCGCTGGAGTGAACGTACCGCCCGATGGCCTCTACTTTGTGGGTGCGAACTACGCCGGGTTTCCGGAACTCTGGCCGACTGATCTGCGTCCCTGAGCCAACAGTAAAAGCCCCGCCCACCCATCAGGGCAGCGGGGCACGGGTGACAGGGATTTACTCGTAGCCCAGTTCACGCAGGGCTTCGGGGTCCTCGCGCCAGCCGGGAATCACCACGACTTCCAGGCCCAGAAATACCTTGGTGTTCAGCAGCGTTTCCAGCTGTTTACGGGCCGCCGTGCCGATCTCGCGCAGTTGCTTGCCGCCAGCGCCGATCACCATGCCCTTGTGTGCGGCCTTTTCGACAACCAATTCGGCCTCAATGCGCTGCAGGCCGTCGTCGCGCTCGGTCCAGCGGTTCACGCGGGTCGCCACTGCGTAAGGCAGCTCATCGCGCAGCTTGACCATTGCCTGCTCGCGGACGATCTCAGCGGCCCACTGCTCGCGGCTCTGGTCGCTGGCGCTGCCCACCGGGAAGAAGAAGGGGTTTTCGGGCAACACGTCCAGAATCTGCTCGCGCAGGCTGCTCACCTTGGCATCGTTTTTCTGGGCGCTCAGGCTCATGACGGTGGTATCGGCTTCACGGCCTTCCAGCAGGTTCTCGTACAGGCCAATCGCTTCTTCGGGGTACTTGGCGGCGTCTTGCTTGTTGCCGACTAAAAAGAGCGGCTTGGGCAGGTCGCGGATTTGCCGGGCCACCAGACGGTCCTCATCAGTGGGCGGGTGACGGAGGTCCACCACCCAGATCATGGCGTCAATGTCCGACAGGGCCGTGCTCACCTCGTTGTTCATGTACTTGCCCAGGGCGTCCTTGGGTTTGTGAACCCCCGGCGTATCCACAAAGACGATCTGTTTGCCTTCGCCGGTGTAGATGCCACGCACGCCCCGGCGGGTGGTCTGGGGACGGTGGCTGGTCGGAGCAACCTTGGTATTCAGGAAGGCATTCAGCAGCGTGGACTTGCCCACGTTGGGCTTGCCGACAATCGCCACGAATCCGGCGTGGGTGCCCTCTTCGGTAGATGGGGTGAAATCGGTCATCCCAGCATTGTGTCATGCAGGGCAGAGCTGCACGCTATGAAAACCTGAAGGCCCCTCAATCCAACTGCCCCCACCAAGTGCGGCGTTTACACTGCAGCCATGACCTACAGTGACGTTCCTATTTCCAGAGATGACCGTGCCCACCTGGACCAGATCTTTATGCAGGTGGTGCTGGACGTACAGGCCCAGGCCCAGCAGACCCAGCCGCCCCAGGCCGGAGGGGTGGCGGCCATGTTCCACAAGGAACAGGTCAGTGAGGTGCTACAAGGCTGCGCCATGCTGATTGCCGGATGGAACGCGGGCCAGATTGACGGCACTGGTCTGAGCCGCACCGTGCGTGGCCTACGGGCGCTGGAGCGGCCCGAACTGGCGGAGCGGGTAGAAAAGCTGCGTGACATTGCTAACCGCTGACAGCGGTAAACAAACAGCCGATCTATCTTTCGCTGTCTGTACGGCGCCTTACCAGGTGTCTCCCCCGCCCGCTGGCGGCCAGGCCCCGATGCTCTGACGCACCGTGACCATCTGCCCGAAATGGTGGGCGGTGTGCAGCGCGAAGTCGGCCAGCAACTCGCCCACCGTTTCATCGTGGTTGACCGGGCTGGCAAGGTCCGGGCGGGCGGCGTGGGCATCGATGCGGGCCAGCAGGTCATAAAAATCGGTCTTGATCCCGCTCCAGTCTTCTGGCCCAACTTCGCGCCAAGTGTCACTGGCGTGCTCCGGGTACTCCTGGGCCTGTCCACTTTCGAGGATGTCCAGCATCCAGCGGTTCCACCAGTTCACATGGTCCAGCAGTTGCGCTGCCGAATGCGGTAAGGCGTCCGGGCGCTGGGTCGCCTGCTCAGCGCTGAGGTCGGAAATCACAGCCTCGACACTCAGAAAAGCCTGACCGCCCCGGAACAGTTTGGGCAGCAGGCGGGCAAAGGCCAGGGTAGAAGCCTGGGCGCGTTCGTCGGGGGCGGGGTCGGCGGAGGTCATGCGGTCAGTTTACCCTGCGCCCTCCTGCACCCCGGACCAAACGAAGCCGCCCACCCCAGAGGGTAGGCGGCTCAAGGCATGAGGGCTTATTTACCGTTCAGCGCGTCGCTGATCTGCTCTTTGGCCTGATCAAAGGAGGAGTTGGCGCGGGCGTTGTTGGCCTCGGCGCGGGCACGGTCAGCGCCTTCTTTGAGGTTATCCTCGGCGTTGTCCAGCGTGCCACCGGTGGTGCTTGCGGCGTCATGGCCAGCAGCACGGGCGCGGTCAGCACCTTCATTGACTTTGGAGACGGCGGCGTCTACCAGGTTTTCCAGAGCATTCTTGTTGTCAGTCATATCTTGAGACCTCCTTGTATGGAATGGCCTTAGTATTCCCAGCGGACCCGAGTTCAACGTAAGAAATCCCTCAACTTCCGTTGAGGCTTGACGGTACACCCTGGCTTGCCCTAACTCGGGTAGTAACACCACCCGGCACGCCGGGGCACGCTAAAGTGCTGGGTATGACTAGCCATATCAAAGTGCCTCAGCAGGGTGAGAAGATCACCATGAGTGGTGAGACCCTGAACGTCCCCAACCGCCCGATTGTTCCCTTTGTGGAAGGCGACGGCACCGGCCGCGACATCTGGCGCGCCAGCGTACGTGTGCTGGACGCTGCCGTGGAAAAAGCTTACGGCGGCGAAAAGAGCATCGAGTGGATGGAAGTCTACGCCGGTGAAAAAGCCAACGAAGTCTACGGCGAAGCCGTCTGGCTGCCCGAAGAAACCGTGCAGGCGTTCAAAGATTACCTGGTCGGCATCAAAGGCCCACTGACCACCCCTGTTGGCGGCGGTATCCGCTCGATCAACGTGGCACTGCGTCAAGAGCTGGACCTGTACGCCTGCGTGCGTCCAGTGCAGTACTTTGACGGCGTGCCCAGCCCGGTCAAGCGCCCCGAAGACATCGACATGGTGATTTTCCGCGAGAACACCGAAGACATCTACGCGGGCATCGAATTCAAAGACGGCAGCCCTGAGCGTGACCGCCTGCGCGACTTTCTGATCAACGAACTGGGCGTGAACAAGATTCGCTTCCCCGACACCACCGGCCTGGGCGTCAAGACTGTATCCAAAGAAGGCACCGAGCGTTTGGTACGCGCCGCCATTCAGTACGCGATTGACAATAACCGCAAGTCGGTGGCCCTGGTTCACAAGGGCAACATCATGAAGTTCACCGAAGGCTCGTTCCGCGACTGGGGCTACGAGCTGGCGAAAAAAGAATTCGGCGGCAAAGAGCTGGACGGCGGCCCCTGGCTGGAACTGCCAAACGGCATCGTGATCAAAGACGTGATCGCCGACAACTTCCTGCAGCAAATCCTGCTGCGCCCCACCGACTACGACGTGGTCGCTACTTTGAACCTGAACGGCGACTACCTGTCCGATGCGCTGGCCGCGCAGGTCGGCGGTATCGGTATCGCACCCGGCGCCAACATCAACTACAAGACCGGCCACGCCATCTTTGAAGCGACCCACGGCACTGCGCCCAAGTACGCCGATAAAGACGTGATCAACCCCTCCAGCGTGATTCTGAGCGGCGAGATGATGCTGCGTCACCTGGGCTGGAACGAAGCTGCCGACCTGATCCTGAAGGCCCTGGACAAGACCATTCAGGACAAGACCGTCACCTACGACTTTGCCCGTGACATGGACGGCGCCACCGAAGTCAAGACCAGCGAGTTCGCGGACAAGATCATCGCGAACATGGACAGCGTGAAGTAATCAAATTTGCAGGAAAAGGCAGAGGGCAGCGCGCCTTCTGCCTTTTTCATTGCCGGGTCTTCGGCGCAGGCAGCCCAGGCCCACGAACCCGGCTGTCTCCTGCCCTATCCTACCCCTATGCCCCACCCCAATTTCACCGCCGACGCCCTGCACGCCCTGACCGAGCGCTTCGGCGAGCGCCTCAAGATGACCGAAGCGGTCCGTGAGCAGCATGGCCGTGACGAGAGCCGGGAAGGCACAGTGCTCCCCGACGCAGTTCTGTTTGCCGAATCCGAACAGGACGTGGTAGACGCGCTGCGCTTGGCGCAGGAGTACGCGCTGCCTGTGGTTCCTTGGGCGGCAGGCAGCAGCCTGGAAGGGCAACTGCTTCCGGTACAAGGTGGGCTGTCGCTGGACGTCAGTGGATTGAATCAGGTGTTGGACGTGCGGCCTGCCAGCTTTCAGGCCACCGTGCAGGCGGGCGTGACCTATCCGGAACTGAACCGGCAACTGCGGCGAGGGGGCCTCTTTTTTCCGGTGGACCCCGGCGCGGAGGCCAGCTTAGGCGGCATGGCAAGTACCAATGCGTCAGGCACGGCGGCGGTGCGCTATGGCACCACCCGCGACAACATTCTGGGGCTGCGGGTCGTTCTGTCAGGGGGCGAGGTCCTAGACCTGGGCAGCCAGGCCCGCAAGACGGCGGCAGGCTACGATCTGCGCGGCCTCTTTATCGGGGCGGAAGGCACGCTGGGCGTCATCACTCAGCTGACGGTGCGGCTGCATCCGCTCCCGGCCCACGTTGCGGTGCTCCGGGCGGCGTTTGCAGACATCGCCCAGGCCGCTGCCTGCGCCGCCCACATCATGGGCGCGGCGCTGCAACCCGAACGCCTGGAACTGATTGACGCGGGCGAAATCGCCGCGGTCAACGCCTATCTGGGCCGGGACTACCCGGAATCCCCGACGCTGTGGATGGAATTCGCCGCGCCGACCCCCGGCAGTCTGGAAGAGACCCTGGGTGTGGCCCGCGAACTGTGCGCCGAGAGCGGCGGGCAGGGCCTACAGGAAGCCCACAGCGAAGCTGAACGTGCGGCGGTCTGGGAGGCGCGGCACAAGGCCTACTACGCGATCACCGCACAGCACCCCGGCCATGCTTTTCTGACCACCGACCTGTGCGTGCCACTGGAGTACCTGCCCGAATTGGTCGCTTTCTCGCACGGGCTGGCACAGGAGAGCGGGCTGGACACCAGCGTGGTCGGACACGTGGGAGACGGCAACTTTCACGTGACTTTTCACGCGCCGGCGGAAGACGCCGCCACCTGGCAGGCCATTCACGCCGTGTACGACAAAATGGTCACCCGCGCCCTGGCCGCCGGCGGCACATGTACTGGCGAACATGGCGTGGGACTGCACAAACGCGGCCACTTGGCACGTGAACATGGTCCGGCACTGCCGTATATGCGGGCAGTCAAAGCGGCCTTTGATCCACTGGGCATCATGAATCCGGGGAAGATTTTCTGATTGACTTTGTTTCTGATTGACCTTACGACGCCGTTTAGGGCCTGACCGCCCCCTGGTGAAGTGCGTCTCAGACACATAAAAATAGAGACGACATGGCTAAATATCGTCTCCACCATAGTCTAGGACGTCGGCACGTCATTCGCCACCTCTATTTCTGGGCTAAGAAGCATTTCAGCGACCAGAAAATCTGCCCGCACCAGAAGGTCACAGATGCCATGCTGGTTGCTCTGCTGCTCTCCCGTCTCGTCTTCAAGCATCCATTTCCTTCCATCTGGTGGAACATCCTCAAGGAAGACCGTCCCGGTCTTCCTTCCTACACTCAGGCCTACACCAGGGGCATCAAACTGTTGCCACTCCTAGAGCATGTTGCAAGCCCAGCTCAGCCCTGCACTGAAGTCGTAGTTGATTCAATGCCCCTCCCCATTTGCCGTCCCAAACGCACGCACCTTTGTCAGTTCCCAGGCGCGAAATGGGGATTTGGAACTCAGGGCGAGTTCTTCGGATATAAGCTGCACGCCTGGGTCACACCAGGTGGACAAATCGTTCAGTACGTCATCCGACCTGCCAACCTCCATGACGTTACGGTCAGCTATGAGCTGAATCTCAGATGGCCAGAGTTTGAAGGCCCAACCATCATTGGCGATAAGGGGTATTGCTGTCTGGGCTACGTGTATCCGCCCAAGAAGAACACCAGATATGACACGGGATGGCGAGAATCTCGCCATCCCAAAATCCGCAAACGTATTGAAACAGTCTTCTCTGCGCTTGTGGAAGCTCAAATCCGCTCTGCCCAAACCAAAACCCTGGGTTCACTTAAGCTCCGCGTCGTCTTAGCCGTACTCGCCCACAATCTTGCTAGGCCCTAAACGGCGTCTTACGAATGGAGTGAGTCTCAACCACACAGGCAGCTGTGTGATTGCCGTCACCCCTCGCTAGGGCCAATAAGCAGGCAGCAAGGAGAAGGAGGAAGGATGGAGGCGAAGGGTCATCAGGCCCTCTACATTCATCCTTAAACCTTTTTCCCCCATCTATCCACCCACTGTGCCAGCGGGCCGTCAAAACGGGCCAGCACCGGCCCCAGAATGGCGGTCATCAGGACATAAGCAGCGGTCAGCGGTCCAAGTACCGGCGTGAGCGCGGCGCCCAGGCCCGCGATCAGGATGCTGAACTCGCCGCGTGGGATCAACGTCACCCCGGCGCGGATTCGGCCCCGGGTCTGCACCCCAGCGCGGGCTGCCCCATACCAGCCCACCACGAACTTGGTCAGGGCTGTGACCAGCGTGAGCAGTAGCGCCGGGATCAGCACGGCAGGCAGGGCGGCCATGTCCAGCTCCAATCCGAAGAACACGAAAAATACGGCGGCGAACAGGTCACGCAGCGGCTCAGTCAGGGTGCGGACCCGGTGTGCCACCTCGCCGCTCAGGGCGATGCCCACCAGAAAGGCCCCGATGGCGGCACTGACGTTGATGATGTCCGCCAGGCCCGCCACCGCCAGCACCAGTCCAAAGGTACTGAGCAGCAGGACTTCGGCACTTTTGACATCCATGATCCGGCTGAGCAGATGGCCGTAGCGCAGGGCCAGGAAAAAAGTCAGGCCAAAGGCCCCCAGTGCCAGGAGCAGGTTGCCCCCAATTTGCAAGGCCGTGCCGCCGATCAACAGCGCGGCCACTACCGGCAGATAGAAGGCCATCGCCACATCCTCCAGTACGCAGACGGCCAGCACCACGGGCGTCTCGCGGTTGCCGAAGCGGCCCAGGTCAGCCAGCACCTTGCTGACAATGCCCGAACTGCTGAGGTAGGTCACGCCACCCATCAGCAGGGTGGCGAGCGGCGGAAAACCCAGCAGTACCCCGGCCAGCACACCGGGGGTAAAGTTCAGCGCCAGATCCAGCAGTCCGATACGGCGGTTGGCCCTGAGGTTGTCTTCCAACTCGCGGCTGGTGTACTCCAGCCCCAGCATGAAGAGCAGCAGCACGGCCCCAATCTCGGCCCCGATATGCACGAAGCTCTGGGCGGCTCCCTCCAGGTGCATCAGCTGACCCAGTCCCAGTCCGGCGATCAAATACAGCGGAATAGGGGTGAGGCCGATGCGACCGGCGAACCGGCCCATGAACGCCAGCGCCAGAATAACGACGCCGATCTGTAAAAAGAGCTCTCCCAGTGACAAGTCTGGAACCTATTCGCCCTGCATGCTGGCGTTGAGGTAACGCGCAGCCCTGACCACCCCATTCGGAGTGCCCACCACCACCAGCACGTCACCACTGAGGAGTGCCTGGGCGGGACCTGGGGCAGGGATGGCAACCCCGTCCCGCACAATCGCCACGATGCTCGCTCCGGTGTGGGTCCGCAGCATGGTGTCACCGAGGAGACGAGCGTGAAACGGGGTGGTGTTCTCCAGGGTGATCCAGTCAATCGCCAGACCCTCGATCTCGTTGGTGAGCGTGGTGACCTGACGGGTTACGGTGCTGCCGCCCAGCAGATCAGCGACCGCTTCGGCCTCTTCGGGGGTCAGCATAATGGTTTCAGCACAGGCGTCGGGATCTTCACGACTGGCGACGAAGACCTCGCGTTTGCCGTCGCGGTGCGTAATCACGCCGACCCGCTTGCCGTACTCGGCATCAAAGTCGAAGCGGCGGCCCACGCCGGGGAGGGAGGTTTCTTCGATTCGGGGCATGAGAATAGCGTAGCAGCCCACCGCCCGCCGGTGTATCACTGAAGGCCAGGTCAGGTATTCCAATACTTTCCAACAATAAGTAAGGTGTTCAAACACCGAGAACTGAATGTCCCATGCAGAAATTCTGTCTACCCGATTAAGCTAGGGGCCATGCAACTCAGTCATCAAAAGATCGTGATCGTTGGGGGGGGAGTCAGTGGTCTGGCACTGGCCCATGCACTGCAGCGCTACGGCGTGAGTAGCAGGGTCTACGAAGCCGCCCCCAGCCTGACGCATCTGGGCGGCGGCCTGATTATGGCTCCCAACTCGGTGCAGGTGCTGGAAGAACTGGGCCTGGATGCGGTGCTGCGTGTCCACGCTGTGCCGCTTGAGCAGATGGTCATTTTTGACGTCAGTGGCCGCGAGCTGTACCGCCGCAGTCAGCAGGAGGTGGCCCACCGCTTTGGCGGGCGCGGCCTGATGGGTCTGCCCCGCGCCGAACTGCACCGCACCCTGGCCGAGCATCTGCCCGCTGGCACGGTACAGACAGGCCACCGCCTGACTGCACTGGACAATGATTTTCAGAGCGTCACGGCTCATTTCAGCCAAGGGCAGCGGGTCACTGGCGACCTGCTGGTGGCCGCCGACGGGCGCGACTCACGGGTACGCGAGCTGCTGTATCCCGAAACCCAGCTGGTACGTACCGGAGACGTGGCCTATCGCGGCATCACCACGCTGGAACCCTCTGGGCCGCTGCGCCGCGCTTTTGCTGAATACTGGGGGGCGGGACGGCGCTTTACCTTTTTCCGGATGAGCCAGACCCACACCTACTGGCACGCTCCGGTACAGCAGCGCGCCACCGATCCCGAGCTGGGGCACGCCGAACTGTTGCACGAGTTCCGGGACTTTCCGGCGCAGGTTCAGGGGTTGATCGAGAGTACCGCCGCCGCCGACATTTCGGCGCTGCCGCTACGCGATCTCTCACCACTCCCGCAGTGGTGGAACCGCCGCACCGTACTGGTGGGCGACGCCGCACATGCCACCAGTCCCAATCTAGGTCAGGGCGCAGCCCAGGCAATGGAGGATGTCGCGGCGCTGGCCGAGCGCCTTGCCAAAGATCCCGACCGCGTGAGCGCCCTGCAAAACTACCAGCGCATCCGTGAAGCCACCGCCAACGCCGCCGTTGCCAACGCCCGCGCCTTTGGCGAACTGGGCCGCCGTGGGGGCCTAGGCCGCCTGGTCCGCAACGCCGCCCTGAGCATCAACCCTGACCTGGCCCGCCGCCGCATAGAGGCTTTTTACGGGGAGCACCACCACTAGGAGCGGGCACCAGGACCGGGTGGTGGACCGAAACGGTTCATGTGAGGGCAGCGGAACCGGCCTAGCTGCGAAACAGAGCCGCAAAACACAGCTGCGGCTCAGCGCACCGGGGAGCTGGCCAACTGCGGCGAGACGCCCGTATCCACCTGCCCCTGCTGCTCGGCCCAGGTGCGGTGCAGCTCGCCGTAGAGGCCACCCGCCTCCAGCAACTCAGCGTGGGTGCCGCGCTGGACGATCTGCCCTTGGTCCATCACCAGAATCTGGTCGGCGTGCTGCACGGTGCTGAGGCGGTGAGCGATCACGAAAGTGGTGCGCCCCTGCATCAGGCGGTCCAGCGCGGCCTGCACCAACGCTTCAGACTGGTTGTCCAGCGCACTGGTGGCCTCATCCAGAATCAGCACCCGGGGGTCTTTGAGCAGTGCCCGCGCAATGGCAATGCGCTGACGCTGCCCACCCGACAGCCGCAGACCACGCTCACCAACCACCGTGTCGTACCCCTGCGGCAGTTCTAAGATAAAGTCGTGGGCGTTGGCGGCCTGCGCGGCGGCCTCGACCTCACTTTCTGGGGCATCCGGGCGGCCATAGCGAATATTGTCACGCACGTTTCCGCTGAACAGCTGGGTGTCCTGCGGCACCAACCCGATATGTGAGCGCAGCTGCCTGAGGTCGTAGGCCCGCAGGTCGTGGCCGTCCAGCTCAATCTGGCCCGACGTGACATCCCAGAAGCGCGGCAACAGGCTGACCAGCGTGGTTTTGCCTGCGCCGCTGGGGCCAACCAGTGCCACGGTCTGCCCCGGCTGGACGGACAGCGAAATGCCGCTCAGGACGGCGCTGTCCCCATACGAAAAGCCCACATCCAGAAAGCGCACCCGCCCACGCGGCGCGGACAGTTCCAGGGGTGTGACTGGACTTTTCAAATCACTGCGTTCACCCATCAGCTCAAAGATGCGGCCCGAAGCGCCCGCCGCTTCCTGAAACTGGTTCACCAGCCCGGTCAGACCCGCGATGGCCCCAGCCACCTGAATGGCGTAAAAGAGAAAGGCGATCAGCGCACCGGGGGTCAGGTCCCCAGCCATGACCTGCCGACCGCCGAACCACAGCACCAACGCCAATGACCCGAAGGTCAAAAACGACATGGTCCCGCCCATCAGCGCCTGCCAGCGGGCGCGGCGCAGCGCCGCTTCGAAACTGGCCCGCACGCCCCGGCCATAGCGCCCCCGCTCGACATCCTCAGCTGTGAAGCTCTGCACCACCCGCACGCCGCTGATGGCTTCCTCGGCGCTGGCGTTGGCCCCGGCCACCTCATCCTGGAACTCGCGGCTGATCCGGCGAATCTGGCGGCCGATCACGACCGCCACGCCGATAATCAGCGGCAGCCCGACCAGGGCGTACAGACTGAGACGCGGGTTGGAGGTCACCAGCAGAATGACCCCACCGATCAGCGTGACGGTCTGGGTGGCCAGGCCGGCCAGCGCCGTGCTGCTGACGCCCTGCACCGTGCCCACGTCGGCGGTCAGGCGGCTGGTCAGGTCACCAGTGCGGTGCTCGGCAAAGAAACGCGGTGAGAGGGTCAGCAGGTGCCCGAACAGCCGCTCCCGCAGCGTGGCGACCACCCCGGCCCCCACCCGCGCCAGCAGGTAGGACTGCGCCGCCGCGAAAATGGCCGACAGCGCAAAGAGGCCCAGCAGCAAACCCACCGTGCGGTCCAGCAGCGCGGTGTCGGTGCTGCCCACCTGCAGGAATGAGGCGTCCACCAGGCGGCCCATCAGCAGCGGAAAGGCCAGATTCAGACCGCTGGACAGCAAGGCCGCCAGCAGGCCCAGCCAGAACAGGGGGCGGTGGGGCCGAGCAATGTCCCACAGGGGCCGCAGGGCGGACAGCAGCGATGCCGGGCGCAGCGGGGAATGCCTGGCCGGGTCTTCCTCAGATGATGGAGCCACCGAAAAGGTGGAAGATGGACGCGTCATGACCGCTACGTTAGCAACTGCGGGGATGGGGGAATGGGAACATTTGGCTTTTGAAACCGATCCAACCGGTTAAGCGAATACCCCCGCCCAGTCCACCGCTAGCCGGCCGTCCGCTACGCTGTCAGCTCTCCTTGTTCAAATCACTCCTCAAACTGCAAGTAGATCGCCTTGAGGTACTGAGCCTCTTCAAAGCTGGCATGGTGATCCGGGGCATGCTGAGTCTTCGCCACCTCACGCCAGTTCCGGCCACTGCGCTCGGCGGCCTGGCGGACCGTGTCCCAGAACTCTTCCGCGCTGACGTGCGCCGAGCAGCTGGCACTCAGCAGCAATCCGCCGCGTTCCAACCGGGCAATCCCATCGCGCGCCAACTTGTGATAGGCGCGGATGGCCCCTTCCCGCTCAGCCTCACGGCGGGCCAGTGAGGGCGGGTCCAGAATGACCAGATCGAAGGTTTCGCCGGGACCACCGAGCCACTCGAATACGTCGGCCTGCACGGTTCGGTGCGGCGCGGTAAGTTGCGGGTTCAGTGCCCAGTTGCGCTCACTGCTTTGCAAGGCGTGCCGCGAAATGTCCAGGCTAACCACTTCACTGGCCCCACCCTGCGCCGCATAAAGGCTGAACCCCCCGCTGAAGCTGAAGGCATTCAGCACCCGCCTGCCCCGTGCCAGATCGCGCACCCGGCGTCGGTTCTCCCGCTGATCCAGAAAAAATCCGGTCTTCTGACCCTGCACCACGTCCGCCTCGAAGGCCAAGCCCGACTCGCGGAAAATGACGGCCCCCGCAGGTGGCTCACCCACCAGCGTCTGCCCGTCGCTGAGGCCCACTGCTGCGGCCAGCGCCTGAATATTGCGGCTGAGGCGCAGCACCGCCCGGAAACTGGGAAACGCACCCGCCAGCAGGTCTAATATCAGCGGCAGGTGCGGGAACCACGCTGCCGAGTAGACTTTCAGCACCAACGTGTCGGCGTAGCAGTCCACCACCAATGCCGGAAAGCCGTCGGATTCGCCGTTCAGGACACGGTAACCGTCGGTATCTGCGCCGAACAGAGCGGCGCGGCGGTCCAGTGCGGTCTGAAAGCGGGCCTGCCACCACCCCAGATCAATGGTGGCCGGGCTGCCCGCGTGCAGCGCCCGCAGCCGCAGCGGCGAATGGGGATCGTACAGGCCCACCGCCAGAAAACGGTTGCGCTTGTCGTAGACGACGGCCAGCTCTCCGGCGTCGCCGTCGCGGTTCTGGCCGCGTACGCTGGACTCGTACACCCAGGGATGCCCCGCCCGCAGATGCCGCTCGGCGGCGGGTGAGACGGACAATTTCAGGCGGGGGCGCTCGGCAGACATGGGGCTCAGGCTAAAGCATCGGCAGGGATGACTCTGTTTGCCACCAACAATGGGGCAGAACCGTGCGCCAATCCTGAGCAAGATGGAGCAAAAGCACCACCTCAGTAATACCTAGACAGACTGGGCTTGACAAACTGAATACCCAGACGCACTATGTAGTCGTCGGTTACAGTTTCGCCCATCCGGGAAAAGCGCCCGGAGGTGCTCCACTTCCACCGATGACTCCTCTTTACCTTCTCGCTCTCGCTCGGGGTTTGACCGACCTGCATCGGTCCGCACCCGGTAGTTCTTCATGTAGACAGACAAGGCTTTGTAGGGCCGCAACCTGCCGGGACGCTGGCAGGCCCACGCCCACCCAGGAGGAAACCATCCATGCCCGACTTTCCCAGCCCGGATCTGCTGCGCGGCCACCTCGACCTGATTCTGCTGAGCATCCTCGAAGACCAGCCGCTGTACGGCTTCGCCATCATCCAGGCGGCCCGCAGCCGCAGCGACGGTTATTTCGATTTCCGTGAGGGCAGCCTGTATCCGGCGCTGCACCGCCTGGAAAAAGCCGGGTGGCTGCGCTCCCAAAGCGGCGAAGTAGGACGCAACGGCAAGCCGCGCCGCTACTACGCCCTGACCGCCGAGGGCCAGCGCCACCTCACCCACAAGCGCCAGGAATTCGAGCAGTTCACCGGGGCGGTGCGCCGCCTGGGCGGGAGCGTCGCATGACCGCCCACGCTGGGGTCCACTCCGCCGCGCTCACGCGTTACCTGCGCCTCGCCACGCTGGGCCTGCTGGGTGAGCAGCGCCAGGCCGCGCAAGACGAGCTGGAAGAACATCTGCTGACCCGCGCCGACCATCTGCACGCTTTCGGCCTGCCCTACGACCAAGCCCTCTCTCAGGCACTGCGCGATATGGGGTCTCCCCTGCTCGTCAGCGCCGGAATGCTCCGGGTGCATACCATGCCAAAACCTTGTCAGCGGCCTCGCGGCCCTGGGCCTCAGCGGCATGCTGCTGCCCCAGGCGCAGGCCATCACCGAGTCCCCCCGCGTGCTGCCTGAGCAGCAACTCCTGGCCCCCATCCTCAGCGGAAATTTGCTCTGCATCCCAGGCACAGACCATGAACCCCTCAACGGTCTGGGTGGCTGCCAGGAGAATGCCCTGCTGGCCCTGAGTACCGTTCGTCAACTGGCCCAGGCTGCCGGAATGACCGCCGCAGTAGCCGATGAAACCCTAGATGGTCAGGTGTACCGAGACGCGCTGACCATCTCTACCGGCCTGCATGAAGGCACCAGGACCATCCAGCTGCCTTCACAGCTACGCCGTGACGGGGAGGTGTATTACTCAGCGGCCACTGTGCTTAAATCCCTGACCGAAATTGTCCCGGATGCCTATCTCACGCCTCTGCCAAGGCTGGGGATGCAGGTGAGCGGGCTGAATGTAGATTTCGGCCTGGCCACCGCCAGCGAAGCCCAGCGCTTCTTAGATGACCTCTCTTTCCCGCTCGTCACCACCCTGCTGCCCGAAGTCTTTGAAGGCACGGCAGAGTGTCCAGACGAAAAAACGTGCGAGTTCGTCTTGCCGACCGTTGCATCTCCGGCAACGGCCCAGCTGTCCCGCCGCGTTCAGACGGGCCTGCCCGCCGGAGAAGTCGTCATGCTGGTGATGCCTGAGCCAAAGGACGGGGGCGGGTACTACGTCGCCACCGCCCCCGTGCAGGCAGGCGGCTGGGCCGAGTTGCGCGTCAGGGAGCAGCCGCAGCAGTTCGTCACCGACACCGCCGCCGTCCTCGCCAAGCCGGAAAACCTCGGCCACGCCCTGCTGGTCCGCATGACGAATACCCCGCTCAACGACCTCGCCAGCGGCATCATTCAGCCACAGTTGGATTAAGGCCTGCCTCTGCCCATTTGCGCTATAACAAATCCCATCTAGGGGAGTAGCGACCCAGCAAGGCTGGGTGTTCCGGAGCCGTCAATCCGCTGAGACAAAGTCTCATCCGGCCCGTGAGCGCAACCGCAAGACCTGGACAGACACCGCGAAGATGCGGCTGGCCTGTCCAGGCTTTTTTGTGGCCCTGGCAGCACCAACCACAGCGGTGACGGGGAGCGCAGCAATGGAATTGAGTGGAGTGTTCAGCGGTATGTGGTTGGGACAGCCGACTTATATGTGGCTGGTCTTTTTGAGCACGGTGCTGGCGCTGCTGGCCTTTGACCTGGGCGTGCTGGGGCGGCGGCGCAGCGGCGATGATGGCACCATCGGCGTGCGCCAGAGCCTGGGCCTGAGTGCGTTTTATATTGCGGCGGCGGCGGCCTTCGGCATGTGGGTGTGGGTGAGCTTAGGGCCGCAGAGCGGGATGGAATATTTCACTGGATTCGCGCTGGAAAAGGCGCTGGCGCTGGACAACGTCTTTATCATCAGCATGATTTTCGGGGCGCTGGCGATTCCCCGGGCCTATCAGCACCGGGTGCTGTTCTGGGGCATCCTGGGCGTGCTGGTGCTGCGGGCGGTCATGATCGGCCTGGGCGCGGCGTTGGTATCGCAATTCGACTGGGTCATGTGGATTTTTGCGGTCTTTTTGGCCGTGACCGGCGTACGGATGCTGCTGGGCGGCGGCAGCGACCACACCCCCGACCCGGCGCGTCATCCGCTGGTGCAGGCGCTGGGGCGGGTCATGCCGATCACGCCGCAGCTGCACGGCCAGAAATTTCTGGTGTCGCTGCCCGACGCCGCTGGGCGGGTACGCCGGCACGCCACCCCGCTGCTGGTGGCCCTGCTGATGGTAGAGGCCGCGGACCTGGTGTTCGCGGTAGACAGCATTCCGGCCATTTTCGCGATCACCAGCGACCCCTTTATCGTCTATACCTCCAACATCTTCGCGGTGCTGGGGCTGCGGGCACTGTTTTTCGCGCTGGAAGCGCTGATTCACCGCTTTGAATACCTCAAGGCGGCGCTCTCGCTGGTGCTGATCTTTATCGGCGGCAAGATCTTCTATGGGCAGCTGTTCGGCAAAGTAGACGCCGAAATCAGCCTGGGCGTCACGCTGTCGCTGCTGGCCGGGGGCATCCTCTACAGCCTGTGGAAGACGCGGGGAGGGACCCCGAAAGATGGTGACGCGCCTTCGCAGACCGCCTAAGCCTGATCCATCTTCCGTTGCTTATGTGTCCTGCCGGGTGGAGGACCGGTTGACACTCAGAACCCCTGGTTTTCCTGTTCCCCTTCCCCGCTGCCCTACTCGCCCAGCACTCGCCGCAGGTAGGGACTGCCAAAGCGCCGCTGGAGATCAAAATAGTCACGGGCGGCGCGAAAATCGGCCCAGCCGGTATACAGTGCCGCCAGTTCGGTTTCGCCCAGGCCGTGGAGGCGGCCCCAGGCAGGGCGGCCCCCATGTGCACGGAATACACCTTCAGCCTCGCGGAAATGAGGCCCGGTTACTTCGGGCGGCAGCTGAAGCGGCGCTGCCAGGGTGAGGACCGCCTGTCCCTCCCCTACTGGAGTGCCGAGCAACAGATCATCCGCTGCCACAAAGCGCACCCCCACCGGCAGTTGGAGCGCCGTTCCCGCTGCTGAGGCGCGGGCCAGGGCGCTACGAAGATCACGCAGCGTGGTGGTCAGAGCGGCCAGCGGGACAGCGTACTCCATCTCACGCAGGGCCTCGCTACTTGCAAGCAGCGCATGCTGAGGGGCCAGCAATCCCTCACTGCGGGTGCGGCCCTCAAGCAGCCCACGCACTGGCGCAGGCAGGGCTGAGAATTGCCCGCCCAGATCCGCTAGGGCACGGGCGGCCCCATCCACCAGCCCAGCCCCTGTCGCTGGTCGGTCCCCACCACTTTCGGCCTCGGTAGGCCAGGCGCGGCGCAGCAGTACGGCTTCGGCATCATCCTGATCTGGTCGCCAGGTCAGTGACACCAGCGGAGCAGCCTGGGCGTACTCCGGTCCCAGGGCCATCAGTTCGCCCCAGCTCACCGCGCGGGGGTCCAGCCGCAGCCGGGCGGCCGGGCGTACCCGCAGGGTCAAGCTGGTCAGGACGCCCAGCGCTCCCAGCGAGAGTGCCGCTGCGCCGAAATAGGCATCGCCAGGGCGCAACGTGTGGGCAGAACCCTGGGCGTCTATCAGGACCAGTTCGGTCACGCTGGCGGCCAGTCGGGAGCTACCCAGGCCGCTGCCATGCACTCCGGTACTCACCGCCCCGCCCACCGTCTGCGCGGCGTGTCCACCCAACCCTTCCAGCGCCAGACCGTGACTGTCCAGCGCCGCCGACAACTCGCCCAAGGGCGTTCCGGCCCAGACCGTCACCGTTCCAGTGTCCCGGTCCAGCGCCTGTACGCCGCGCAGCGCCGCCACGCTGAGCATGACTTCCTGCCCAGCGGCCAAGGGGCTGAGGGCCGTTCCTGCTCCCACCGGACGCACCCGTAGGCTCTGCTCGGCTGCCTGCGCAATAGCCGCTGCCACTGCGGCGGGCGTGCTTGGCGTCGCCCAGAAGCCAGGGGCTGCCTGTGCAGTGCGGGCGCGGTTGTGCCAGGGGCGGGGATCAGGTTGCCAGTCGGAAAAGGTCACGTCGCCTCTCACCATAAACCAAACGGGTCAGGGCCTTCTTCCCTGCGCTGCCCGGTTCCCTTTACTCTGTCTTCTCTTAGGCAGCGATCACAGCCCACCACACCTTATGCCGTCTAACAGCGTAGACCAGAGCCGTGTACAGGAGAGTTAAACTGCCGCATGAACCGTCAAGACGCCTACGATCTGATGCGCCAACATACCCCCAGCGAGTCGCTGCAGCGTCACATGCTGAATGTTGAAGCGGCCATGCGCTGGTACGCTCGGCACTGGGGCGAGGACGAAGAACAGTACGCCGTCACCGGACTGCTGCACGACTTCGACTACGAACTGCACCCGGAGCAGCACCCCACCTGGGGCGTGGACTATCTGCGCCAGAACACCGACGTAGGCGCCGACGTGCTGGACGCCATCATGGGCCACGCCGCCTACACCGGCACGCCGCGCACCACCCAACTCTCCAAGACCCTCTTTGCGGTAGACGAATTGACCGGGCTGATTCAGGCCGCTGTGCTGATTCGGCCCGATAAGGACATCCGGAATCTGGAACTCAAGAGCGTGAAAAAACGCTTCAAGACCCCCTCGTTTGCAGCAGGTGTGAACCGCGAGGAAGTGCAGCAGGCCGCCGAAGAACTGGGCGTGCCACTGGATGAGCACATGGCGAATGTGCTGCAGGCCATGCAGGAGATGGAGGAATGAAGCGCGTCATACTTGCCCTGACCCTATCTGCCCTGGCCAGCGCTGGACAGGCGCAGACGGAGACCTCCGAGCCCGTGAATGCGCCACCCACCTGGCAGCTCGCCACCCCATACCAGTGGGAGCGCCCTGGCCGCGTGGGTGAACCGATAGATGTGCAACTGCGCGTCAGCAGCCCAGCAGGTGTGACCGCCAGCTATCCCTGCACCCTCAGCGAGCCACCCAGCGTCAAGGTGACCCGGCTAAGTGAAGGCGGCGCCGATGAGCCGCTGTGGCTGACCCTGACGCCCGTCTGGGACGCCCCCACCTGCGAAGGCGGCGTGCTGGTCCTGCCCGAAGGTCAGCGGATGCAATACCGCGCCAATCTGAACGGCTTGCCCGCAGGCGATTACATGCTGAGCGGGTTCTGGTTCGGTGGGGAGGTGGGAAATACGCTGGGGCCGCTAAAGGGTACGCTGCGGCTGGAATAGGTTCTGACCGTATCTGCTTGCACCCTGCGTTCCGGCCTCCTGCCCTAGGCTCAGCCATGCGAAAACAGGTGCTGACGCTGGCGCTCGCGTTGCTGGCCGCCCCCCCGGCGCTGGCGGCCAGTCCTTATTCCGACGAGATCACCGACCTGAGCATCCGGCAGGCACGGACCTGGAATTATCCGGGCAGCGCCTTTACCGTGCGCCAGACCCTGAGTGCCGGCGCGAATTATGGCCGCTACCTGGTGAGTTACCAGTCCGAGGGCCTGCGGATTGACGGCCTGCTGACGGTGCCGGGCGGCTCGCCGCCGCGTGGGGGCTAGCCTGCTGTCGCCTTTATTCACGGCTACGTGCCGCCCAACGTGTACCGCACCACCGAGCGCTACCTGGCTTATCAGGACGCCTTTGCCCGTAGCGGTTTCGTGACGTTCAACCCTGACCTGCGCCGCGACCCCCGCGTGAATGGGGAGCGCCTGGGCATCTGGGGCCACTCGATGGGCGGGTTTCTGGCGCTGCGGGCCATGACGATTCGATTGACCCAGGCCTCAAGGCCGGGGTGATTTTTGCCGGGGTGGTGGGCGACTACTCTCAGCTGGCCTACGAGTGGCCGCACGACGTCCCCGTGAGGATCAGCGCGGCGGTGCGGCAGCGGCGGATAGACGTCGTAAACCGCTACGGCACCCCCAAAGACAACCCGGAGTTCTGGGCCAAGCTGAGTGCCAACTCGTACCTGCGTGATCTCAGCGGGCCACTGCAACTGCACATCGGCACGGCAGATAAAGAGGTGCCAACCGAGTTCCACACCCGGCTGGCCCAGCGCCTGCGCGACCTGCAAAAGCCGGTCGCCAGCTACGTGTACCCGAATGACGACCACAACCTCAGCCGCAATCTGAATGTGGCGCTGGAGCGGTCGGTGGCCTGGTTCAAGCGGTACCTCTAGACTCGGAAGATGCGGATCCTCTTCCTGCCCCTGCTCACGCTGCTGCTGTGCGCCTCCGCCTCTGCCCAACTTCGGGCTGATATTCAGAAAGATACGCCTGTTGGTCAGGCCACCATGCGGGTCTACGGCGGCGAACAGTTGCTGTTCCAGGCGACGACATCGGGGCTGAACGCGGTGACGGAAAGCAAGTTCAGCCCGGATGGGAAATGGCTGCTGAACATCGCAGACGGGAGCGGCTACGTGCAGCTCTGGGACGTGGAGAAGGGAGAGCGGGTGAAGACTTTTCTGAGCCAGTCCTCCCGCATTTTCGGGGCTGATTTCACGCCTGATGGTCAGCGATTGTTGCTGGATTTCAGCGGCTCGAAGGGAATGGCAGACTCACGCCGACCCGGCTATCTTCCCTCACCAACGCTCTGGAACCTGGCGACACTGGAACGCATAGCCTTTGTCTACAACGACAAGCGCGAGAGCTTTTACGATGGCAAGGTCACTTTCAGTACAAATGGTGAACGTATGGCCTTTATCCGGCAATCCAGCCATTCTTACGGCCCTGTCTCCGTCTGGAACGCCAAAACCGGCGCGCATATCGCCACCATCTCCCGCCTGCCTTACCCGCAGGGCGCAGCCCAGACGGGCGGGGCCGGGAGCGTAGACGCCCGCCTCTCGCCTGACGGACGCCGTGTGCTGGTGCAGTACGTGGACAGCAGACTGGCCGAATATGACGCGGGCACCGGCACACGGCTGAAGCTGCGCGGAGAGTTCAGCGCTGCCGACGCTGGGGCAGCGCTGGAACAGTTCGCCCGCGAAGGCCGCTGACTACTCGCGCCCCTTCGCCTTTACGCCTTTGGTGGCGGGCTGTTTACGCACCCACTTTACGAACTTCTGCACCTGCTCGTTCTGCTCCAGGGCTTCCAGCGTGTTCAGCTCGGTCGCCAGTTCACCTATGGAAAAGGTGCTGTGCAGGTACTGCTGACAGGCCGGGCACAGCCCTACGGTGGGCAGGTCCTGCGGCTTGATGCCCCGGCGCTTGCCCGCCAGGATGGGAATCAGGTGATGCTGCACGAGTTCGGGCACCTCGCGCTCACACAGGGCGCAGGGAGGGACGGCCCCGGCCAGAGGGGCTTCGGGCCAGGTGGACTGGGAATTACGGCGAGCCATGAAGGGAGCGTAGTGCATGGCGCAAAGAAAAGGGGCGCTCCCACTGCGGAAAGCGCCCCTCAGTCGAAGTTCGGCTTTAGTCCGCTGCCTGCTCACCTTCAGCCGGGTACACCTCAATCACGCCCGCTGCGCCCATGCCACCGCCGATGCACATGGTAATCAGGGCCTTGCCGCCGCCGCGCCGGCGCAGTTCGTAGATGGCGCTGGTGGTCAGCTTGGCGCCGGAGCAGCCGAGCGGGTGGCCCAGGGCGATGGCGCCGCCGTTCACGTTCAGCTTGCTCTCGTCAATGCCCAGCTCGCGCACCACGGCGAGGCTCTGGGCCGCGAACGCTTCGTTCAGCTCAATCAGGTCAATGTCGTCTAGAGCAAGGCCGGTTTGCTTGAGCACTTTGGGAATGGCCGCCACCGGGCCGATGCCCATGATTTCGGGGTCCACGCCCGCCACCGCAAAGCCCAGGAACCGGGCCAGAGGCTTCACGCCCAGCTCCTCGACCTTTTCTCCGCTCATCAGCAGCACAGCGGCGGCACCGTCCGAAAAGGGGCTGGAGTTGGCCGGGGTCACGCTGCCGCCCACCTTGAAGGCCGACTTCAGCTTGCCCATCGCTTCCAGGCTGGCGTCGTCACGAATCAGCTCGTCGGTGTCGAAGCTGACCGTTTCGGACTTGAGCTTGGTGCCTTTCAGGGTATCCACCTGCACCGGCACTGGCACGATTTCTTCCTTGAACCGGCCCGCATCACGCGCTGCGGCGGCTTTCTGGTGGCTGGCGAGGGCAAATTTGTCCTGGTCTTCACGGCTCACACCATACTTCTCGGCCACGTTCTCGGCGGTCATGCCCATGCCGATGTATGCACCGGGGCGGGTGTCCACCAGGTCGGGGTTGGGGCTGGGGTTGTGGCCGCTCATGGGCACCATGCTCATGCTTTCCACGCCACCGGCCAGCATCACGTCGGCCTGCCCAGTCTGAATGGCCGCCGCCGCCATGGCGATGGTTTGCAGGCCGCTGGAGCAAAAGCGGTTCACAGTCACGCCGCCCACGGAGTCGGGCATCCCGGCACGCAGCGCGGCGAGGCGGGCCACGTTCAGCCCCTGCTCGGCTTCGGGAATCGCGCAGCCGAGGTACACGTCCTCTACGATGTCGGCCTCGACTCCGGCGCGGCTGACGGCTTCGTTCAGCACCAGCGCAGCGAGGTCGTCGGGTCGAGTGTTGCGGAGGGTGCCTTTTACGCCGCGGCCAACGGGCGTGCGAACGGCAGATACGATGTAGGCGTCTTTCATCTGTTTTCTCCTTGGGTAAAAAGGTCTGAGGATCGAAAAGTTTAAGGGGCTAAGGGCCCGTGCCGGATTTCTTCACAGCGTTGCAGGCTTGGGTCTGCCCACAGAGTTTCAAATTCTTCCGCCGTGAGCAGGGTGGAAAGAAACACTTCGTCTTCGTCGGCGGCCAGTTCGGCCAGTGGGGGCCAGGGCACTTCTGCCAAGTCTCGCTCTGACATCAACCGCATCACTGTGCCATCTCGAAAAAGTTCTATTTTCCTCAGTTCATAGCGCTGTCCGTCCAGCTCAGCGGCAATGAAACGCGGCTCTTCTGGCGGGGCATCCCACCACTGAACCAGTTCGAAGGTAGCTGGGACATTCACGCTTTCACCCGCTGGATAAACGCTTCCAGCGCCGCCTCATACCGCTCTGGATCGATGTTCCAGCAGCGGATATGGCGTGCGCCTTCTACGGCATGCAGTTCCACCAGGTCCGGGCGGGCTCCGGCCAGGGCTTTGGCCTGCCAAAAGGGCACGGTTTTGTCGCTGGGGCTGTGGAACAGTAGGATCGGCACATCGAAGCGGGGCGCGGCAGCCAGTTGGTCCACGCTGCTGAAGTTCTGCCCACTGCGGCGGGTGACGATCTTTTCGATCATCCGGCCCACCGGCTTGGCGACCACTTGCGGCAGGCCACCCCGGCGGGCCTGACGGCGCAGAATGTCACGCCACTCCAGCGCCGGGGAGTCCAGCACTACACCGCGAACTGGAATGGGGTGCGGCGTAAAGCCGGGCCGCAGGGCGCTCAGGGCGATGTTGCCGCCCATGGAGTAGCCCATCAGCACGGCCTGGCGGTAGCCATTGTCCCGCGCCCATTCCAGCGCCGAAAGTACGTCTTCGGCTTCCACATCGCCCAGGGACAGGTAGCCTTTGCCCACACGGGGCGCGTCAAAGGCGTTGCGAAAGGTGACATACAGCTGCGCGGCCCCGGTGCGCTGAAGCGATTTCAGCACCCGCAGGCTCTGCGAACGCTGCCCGCCGTGCCCGTGAATCTGAATCACGATCAGGTCGCGCTCGCCTGATTCGGCAGGAATGTGCCAGGCGGGCAGATCACCTATGTCGGTGTGCACCACGACATTTTCGTACTCCACGTCCAGCTGGGCAGGCGTGCCGTTGTACACGAAGGACGACACCCAAGCGATCCAGCCGCTTTGGATGACCCCGCGCTCCTCCAGGACTGGGCGCTCCACGTAAGGACTGCGCCGTTCCACTGGTCCGACCAGCGCGTGACCGCGCACCGGGTTGAGCGGCACCACCCCCAGCACGTCCCGGCTGAGGCTTTCAGGCAGGGGCGGCAGGACGACATTCTCACCCCGGCGGCCCACCACCATGAACGTCCCCTTGATCCAGCGGGACTTGGAGCGCAGCAGCACCTCGGCGCCGACCAACGCTCCAAGGAAGATGGCGGCAAGGTAAGCAGCAAAGGCTACCGCAAGGGTGCGGGGCAGATTCTGGAGGCGGAAATGCTGTCGGATGTTCATGGTGTCCTTTGGCGCAGTCTAGGGGTCATGGGGTCCAGCGGTAGGAAAGATGACGTGGGGCACCGCAGCCATTGCGACTGGGCGCCCGGTGCCCGTCAGTTCCTGAGCGGCTTGCCCGTCTTGAGCATGTGCCCAATCCGCTGCTGGGTGCCCTTCTTGCCGGCCAGGGTGAGGAAGGCCTCGCGTTCCAGGTCCAGCAGGTGCTGCTCGGATACCCGTTGGCCCCGGTTGCGGCCCACGCCGCCGCTCAGCACGCGGGCCAGCTGTTCGCTGACCACCACGTCGTAATCAGTGATGTAGCCGGCCTGGCGCATGCCGTATACGGCGCTCTTGACGGCGGCCACGGCGTCCTCGCCCATCACGGGGATGTCCTGGCGCATCTGCGGCTGCACGTAGCCGGGGGCCAGGGCCAGCACGTGGCGCTTGGCTTCCTCAATCCGCAGGTTGGGGTTCATCACGACCGTGTCGCTCTCACGCAGCAGGCCCAGTTCTCTGGCTTCCAGGGCGCTGGTGCTCACCTTGGCGGTGCCGATCAGCTCGAAGGCGCGCTGCACGGCCGGCAGCAGCGGCTGGCCGGGTTGCAGCCCGTCGGTAAAGCGCAGCAGCATTTCCTTGGTGCCGCCGCCGCCGGGAATCAGGCCCACGCCTACCTCCACCAGACCCATATACAGCTCGGCGCTGGCGGTCACGTGGTCGGCGTGCAGGGTGAATTCGCAGCCCCCGCCCAGCGCCAGGTTATGCGGAGCCACCACGCAGGGGTGGGGGCTGAAGCGCAGGCTGGTGGTGGTGTTCTGGAACTCGCGGATGGTGGCGTCCATCTCGTCCCAGTCGTCGTCCTGCGCCATGCTGAGAATGGCAGGCAGGTTGGCCCCGGCGCTGAAGTTCTCGCCCTGGTTGGCGACCACCAGGCCGGCGTAGCCCAGCGCCTGCACCTGCTTGTGGGCTTCCTGAACCATCCGCAGCTGGTCCTCGCCCAGCGCGTTCATCTTGGCGTGCCACTCCACCAGCAGCACCCCATCCCCGATATCCAGCAGACTGGCGCCGGCCTTCTTCTTGATGACCTTGGTGGCATCTTTTTTCAGGTCGGTCAGGATCAGGTAGGGGGCCTGGAAAGCAGTCTTCTCGCCAGTCGGCGTGGTGATTTCGCCCTCACCGTAGAAGCGCTCAGCGCCGGAATCCTTCATCTTTTGGAGCAGCGGGGGCAGCGTCTTACCACTCTGCTCAAGGTTGGCAATCACGCGCTGCACGCCCAACAGGTCCATCGTTTCAAAGGGCCCAACTTCCCAGCCGAAGCCCCATTTCAGCGCATTGTCAATATCGGCCAGGCTGTCCGAGACATACCCGGCCATCTTGGCGGCGTACCAGAAGCCGTCGTTCAGGCTGGCGCGCATAAAGTCACCCTCCGGCCCTTCGGCGGTATACAGCCCTTCTAAGCGGGCGGCCAGTGGCTTGCCCTTGAGCCCTTCTGCCAGCGCGCTCTTGGCCTTGCCTTCAGCGGTGTATTCGCCGGTCTTCAGGTCCAGGCCCAGAATGACGGTTTTGCCATTCTCGTCCTTGGTCTTCTTGAAGAAGCCACTGCCGGACTTGTCGCCCAGGATGCCGCGTCCCACCATGTCACTGAAGTAGTCAGGCAGGGTAAAGTCCTCGTCGTCGCCGCTGTATTTCTGCAGGTCAGCCGCCACGTGGCTGATGATGTCCAGACCTGAGAGGTCGGCGGTGCGGAAGGTCGCACTCTTGGCGCGGCCTGCCACTGGCCCGGTCAGCGCATCCACCTGTGCGGGGGTCAGGCCCGCCTCGTCCATGTGCCGCAGTGCCCGCACGATGCCGTACACACCGATCCGGTTGGCCACAAAGCCCGGCACGTCGTTGGCGATCACGATGCCCTTACCGACGACCTTCTGCCCGAACTCGCGCAGAGCGTCCAGCACTTCGCCCCTGGTGGCGGCGGTCGGAATCAGTTCCAACAGGTGCAGGTAGCGCGGCGGGTTGAAAAAGTGTGCCCCGACGAAGCGGGCCTTGAAGTCGTCGCTGCGGCCTTCCAGCTGCATGGCCATCGGAATCCCGCTGGAGTTACTGGAGATGATGGCGGTCTTCTTGGCGACCTTCTCCACCTTCTCCCAGAGGTCGCGTTTCACATCCAGCTTTTCCAGCACCGCTTCAATGACCCAGTCGCAGTCCCCCACGTCGCCCAGGTTGTCTTCGAGGTTGCCAGGAGTAATCAGTGCGGCGTTCTTTTTGGACATGAAGGCGGCAGGGCGGGCCTTGAGCGCCTTCTCGATGCCCTGCTTGGCCAGGAAATTGCGGTCATCCTTGTCCGGCAGCACGATGTCCAGCAGACGTACCGGCACACCAGCGTTGGCCAGCTGCGCGGCGATGGCGGCGCCCATCACGCCTGCACCGATCACGGCAACTTTGCGAATAGGAAGATAAGGGTTGGCCTGCATGAAACCTCCTGTGACGCCTGAGCGTCGGAATCGGGGCGAAGAATTTTTGACTCGGTTCAAAGTTTAGTGGATGGTCAGGATGAATGTCCATGTTCAGGCTACCTTCCGGTTCTGGACGGCGGGAAAGTGGACCTTGGGTCTCTGCTGGTCAGAGCCTCGGCTGTTTCTTCATGTGCGGGAGGAACGGCGCTCAATGCCCATCAGGGACGCGGCTCTGCCAGCCAATGCCGCACGGCCTCCAACAACTGCGCCTCGGCCTGAGCGCGGCTCACTGTGGGCTGGCCATCACCCCGCTGCGGCCCATAACGTCCGAAGAACGCATGTACCACCCCGTCCAGACTGACCGCAGTGTGCTCAGGCAAGCGGGCCTGCGCCGCCTGCCAGTTGGCCCGGCTGAGCACACCGTCATGCTCGGCAGTCACGCTCAGGACCGCAAAAGGCGCCTGGCTCAGATCGGTGTTGTCTGGCGGGTAGGCGGCCAGCAGGATCAGGCCAGCCACCTTGTCCGGGTGCTGCCCGGCATACTGCGCAGCCATCGCCCCGCCGAGAGAATGCCCGGCCAGAATGACCCGTTTGCCCGCCCCCAGCTTTTCGGCGATGGGGCCAGCACGGTCCGCACCCATCACAGCCAGGTCTAGCGGAAAGACGGGAATGGCGGTTTCTATACCCTCAGCGGCCAGCGCACGCCCCAGCCACTCATAGGCCTGGGGCCGCACCAGCCCGCCAGGATAAAAGATCAGCAGGGTCTTGGCCTCCTGCCGAGCAGGACGAATGTGAATGAAGGGGACCGGCGACTGCTCCAATGTGACAGCAGCGTCCCGGCTCGCAGGGCCACTGACCGCGTCCTGCCCGATGATGAGCGGCGGGCGGAACAGATAGGGCACGGCCAACCCGGTCCCCAATGAGGCAACCAGCACCAAGGCCGGCCAGCAGCGGCGTAGGGCAGCAGACATGGCCGTCACTCTACGCTGACGGGGGACCGGCCATACTGGGGTCATGCCTTCTCCCGTGCGTCTGCTGCTGCCAGCCCTGCTCCCGTTGCTCAGCAGCTGCACCATCGTTTCGCCACACCGTGACCAGGCGCAGTGGACCACCTCGGTGCATGGCGTGACCGCGCACTGGCGCTGGGTGACTCCCGGCTCGCTGGGCGGGGTACTGACCACCCTGGGACACCAGCCGGAGAATCACACCACACCGCGCTATGCCGGGACAGCCATCACCCTGGGCAACACCGCACAGTGCGTGATTGACATTGACCCGGCCCTGTCGCGCGGCCGTCTGGTGGAAGTCGCCGCGCACGAGTTCGGGCACTGCGCTGCTGGCCGCTACAACAAGGTCAGCCTGAATACGGCCGGATTGGACGAGTATCACCGCCAACTGTTCGAGCGTTATGCCGAGCATTACGCCCGGCTGTACGTGGAGCAGTGCGGCCTGAGCCTGCGTCCACTGGGCTGGTTCGACTTGACTCCTGCCACCTGTGAGGTGGCCCCAGACCCGCGCCTGATTCGGCTGTAACACGATGTGGCGCGGTGGCAGGCCAGTGCCGTTTTCGTAAGCGGCCTCCATTCGCAGGGGGCGCCCTCCGTGAATCGCATCCACTCACCGGGCAATTTGTCATACTTGCCCGCATGACCGAATCCGGCACACTGATTCTGGCCCGGCATGGCCGCACCGCCCTGAATGCCGCAGGACGCTTTCAGGGACAGACCCAGACCCCACTGGACGAGTTGGGCCGCGCTCAGGCACAGGCCCTGGCCGCGCAGCTCTACACCGATGGGGTGCGAAAACCCGCGATCTATTCCAGCGATCTGCCCCGCGCCATCCAGACTGCTCAGGCCGTGCAAGAGCGGCTGGGCGGGACACTCCACACCGACGCCGCGCTGCGCGAAATAGAGTTCGGATCTTGGGATCAGCAGAGCATTTCCGGCATTGAGGAGCAGTTCCCTGACGACTACTGGCGCTTCCGGGGCGGCGATCCTTCGTTCGTATGCCCCGGCGGGGAATGTGGGCACGACGTGGTCGCACGGGCCTACGGCTACCTGCAAGCCCATCTGCCTGGCCCCGGCGAAACGGCGGTGGTGGTGGCGCACCAGCTGACCATCTTCGCGCTGCTGACCCGGCTGCTGGACGAGGATTATCAGACGGTCTGGCCCACCCGCCGCTTCAATCATGCCAACGCCGCTTTTTCACGGCTCACGTACCAGGGGGGCGCAGTGGTAAACGCCGAGCTGGCCCTAAGTGAACACCTCGCCGGACTAGAGTAGCCAGGGTCAGCCTTCCTGCAATTGCCGCTCCAGCACGGCGCGGATATCGGCGGGCTGCCACCCGGCAGGCTTGAGCAACTTGCCATCTTCACGGACCGGGCCACCCATCTTCTGCATGTTGGCAGCGTGTACGGCAGCAAAGGTCGCTTCGGCATCCACACCCAGCTGGGTCAGGGTGCCGTAGGCGACATAAAGCAGGTCGGTCAGCTCGTGGGCCAGTGGCGCCAGGGCAGTGGCTGGGTCGGTTTCTGAAGCTCCTTCTGAAGCTCCATCCAACCGCTGTGCCAGCACCTCCAGTTCCTCCTCTACTTCCTGCCACTCCTCGCGCAGCAACCCGGCGCGGAAGGCCAGCAGCTCCGGGCTGGGCAGGGTTGGGTGCTCAGGCGGCGCTTCCCCGACAGCCTCTTGAAATTCCTTCAGGGCGGCAGTAGGCATGAGGGCAGATGGCAGGCTCACGGTGCCTAGCATAGTGGCTCGGCAGGGTCGCCTAAAAGTCAGGGCCTGTGACACCATATAGGCACAAGGAAAAAGCCCCCAGCGAACGCTGAGGACTTCTTCTCTTTGGGGCGGGTGACAGGGCTTGAACCCGTCTGCTGCCAACTTTGGCCCGCTCGTACGTCCGTTTTGTGGCTCCCATGCCGGAAGCGAGGTGGACGTCTCCCTCGGATCAGATACGCGCTGCCCTCTTCCGGAAATTGAATATTCGGAGCAGCGTATACCGCTTTATGATCCAGCTTCATCAGTTTGGACCATTGGGTCTTGCATAACCTTGACAAGTATGACACCCCCCTGTCATGGCATTGTGAAGTGATGCTGACGCAACCTTGAACAAACTACGCTACGTATTTTCATCCAGCAGCGCGGTATGAGCTCGGGGGCTAGGGGCCAATATCTGCTGTTCGGCAGCAGAGCACAGGCCGCCAATCCCAGGACATCCGCCCCTATAAAGTTGCAGAGCCGTGGTATAGGGCAGTGGCCGCGCTAGGCTGAAGCTCATGAACATCAATATCCTCGGTATTCCCATGGACCTGGGGGCAGGGCGGCGTGGTGTAGACATGGGCCCCTCCGCCCTGCGTAACGCCCAGCTCTGCCAACGTCTGTGCGAACTGGGTCATCAGGTGAAGGACCTGGGGGATGTGCCCGTGGCCCTGCCCGAAACCATTGACAAATTTTCCGGCAGTGGCCTGGATTTCCGTGACCCTATCCTGGAGGCTGGCCGCGCCACTGTAGAGCGTCTGCGCGGATTACCAGACGGCGTATTCCCCATTACCATCGGCGGGGACCACTCGATTGCGATAGGCACCGTGGCCGGCAACGCCCTGCGCGGGAGTGCCGAGGGTCACCGTATGGGCCTGATCTGGGTGGATGCCCACACCGATTTCAATACCCCGGAGATCAGCCCCAGTGGCAACATTCACGGCATGCCGGTGGCGCAGCTGTGCGGCCTGGGCGACGCAGATCTGGCCTCGCTGGCGGGCGACTGGCGCCTGGACCCCCGCGACATCGTGATGATCGGCATTCGCAGCGTGGACCCCAAAGAAGCGGCGCTGGTCCGCGAACACGGCATCAAGATCTACACCATGAAGGACGTGGATCAGCTGGGCATGACCCGGATTGCCGAAGAGGCCCTGGAGTACCTCTCAGGGGTGGACCGCCTGCATGTATCCTACGACGCCGACGCCCTGGACCCCAGCGTGACCCCCGGCACCGGCACGCCCATTCCCGGCGGCCTCAGCTACCGCGAAGGCCACCTGCTGATGGAACTGCTGTGCGAGTCGGGTCGGGTGACCAGCCTGGACATCGTGGAAGTCAACCCCATTCTAGACGACAAGAACAAGACGGCTGAAGTGATGGTGGCGATGGCTGCCAGCCTGCTGGGCCTGCGGATCCTGTAACCAGGAGGCAGAAGGAGGCAAGGCTTCTCACTTCCGCCTGCTTCTTTCCACCTTCTGCGCCACGTAAAGATAAACATAGAAGGCGGCTCTGTGGTAAAGGCTCTCCTCCATTTGCGGGCGTAATGGTCGATCCTCACGCCGCCCGCTGGACCAATTTCTCTACAATGGCCCCATGACCCGCCAAGGCACTCCCGACACCGTACAGCTGGCTGTGATTCAGATGCACATGACCGATCAGATGGAAGATAACCTGACCCGCGCTGAGGGCCATGTGCGTGACGCGGCTCAGGCCGGGGCGCAGGTGATCTTGCTGCCCGAGCTGTTCGAGAACCTGTATTTCTGCCAGGCCGAGCGTGAGGACTACTTCGGGCTGGCCCATCCGGTTGAAGGCCACCCTTTTATTCCCCGCTTTCAGGCGCTCGCCAGAGAACTAGGAGTGGTCCTGCCGCTCAGTTACTTCGAGGCAGCCGGTCAGGCCTACTACAACTCGCTGGTGTGTATTGACGCGGACGGCGAGGTACTGGGCAATTACCGCAAGACTCACATCCCCGACGGCCCTGGCTACGAGGAGAAGTACTACTTCAACCCTGGCGACACCGGCTTCAAAGTCTGGGACACCCGCTTTGGGCGCGTAGGTGTGGGCATCTGCTGGGACCAGTGGTACCCCGAAACGGCCCGCGCCATGATGCTGCTGGGCGCTGACTTTTTGCTGTATCCCACCGCTATCGGGACCGAACCCGCCGAGGTGGAAAGCCCCAACAGTCATCACATGTGGCAGCGGGCCATGCAGGGCCACGCGGTGAGCAACAGTACCTATGTAGGGTCATGCAACCGAGTGGGCACCGAAGTCGTGGAAGGCACCGAACAGACCTATTACGGCCACTCATTTGTCGCGGATTACACCGGAGCCATCGTGGGCGAGCTGGATGAGGCGGAAGAGGGTTTCCTGATGCAGACCCTGGATCTGGCCGAGGCCCGGAAGTTCCGTGCTGGCATGGGCTTTTTCCGCGACCGCAGGCCGGAGCTCTACGGTCCACTGATGACTACAGATGGCGTTACCCGCCGAGGCTAAAGTCCACAATTAAGCCACTGCTCAACTTTTGCCCAGGGCACTCTCAGCCTCCGGGCCATGCTGATCGGAGTCCTGACCGCGCAATTAGATACGGCCATGGGCCTCGGCCTGATCAGCGTCATGCTGCTCGTGTATGGCGCTGTCTATGCGATCTGGTTTGATCTGCTCCTGACCGCCCTGCGGCAATTTCTGGCACAGGCAACCGCACGCCTTCAGGAGACTGCCCAGGTGTTGAAGCCCGCTGCTGAGCCCTTCAACACCTGGTGCACCATCCTGGTCGTCTTGCAAATCCTGAGCCTGCTGATCAGTCTGCCCAGCCTTTTGATAGGAGCGGATGCCGTAGGACCCGTCGGCGGACTGCTGGCCCTTTTGCTGCTCGGGACGGCGGCCCTGTACATCCTGCCGCTCTGGCCACTGGCCGCTTTGCCCTCGGTCTGGTTGGGGCATTGGAGAGCGGGCAGACTCCCACAGCAAATCTCGCCACATCGCCGATCAGCTGGGTCGGCACTGCCACAAACGTCCCAAGAGGCTCTTCTTGGCTGAAATCAAGGTCAGTGCAGCTCGGCCACAGCCTCAATCTCGACCAGGGCGTCTTTGGGCAAGCGGGCCACCTGCACCAATGAGCGCGAGGGATAGGGACGCTCAAAGTAGCCGGAATACACTTCGTTGATCTCCGCAAAGTCATCCATGTTGGCCACGAAAATGGTGGTTTTGACCACACGGTCGTAATCGGTTCCGGCAGCCCGCAGCACGGCGCCCAGGTTCTCCATCACCTGTTTGGTCTGGGCACGGGCGTCACCGCCTACCCACTCGCCCTGTGCATTCAGTGCGATCTGGCCGCTGGTCATCACCAGATTGCCCATCACCACAGCTTGGCTGTATGCCCCGATCGCTGCCGGTGCCTGATCCGTCTTGACTTCCTGTTTCATGGCCTCCACTATATCCAGCCGCTCATTGCCAAGCCCTCAGAGTGCACGCGAATCTAGATCGCTACAGGTTTGGCCTGAGGTTCCGCATCAAGTCTGCACTGGGGACAAATGCTCTAAAAATCCACAATCTGCTGCCCGCGCCAGGGTGGACCGCTACTTGCCGCAGCACATCCAGTGCAGGCTTCGGGGCGCAGAATCGGAGCGACCAGCGCAGACCTGGCCAGGCGCCGACTGTAATTGAGCATCATGGCAAGCAGGACCAGTCCAATCAGTGCCACCACGGCCCGGTGAGCCGGCATCAGGGCCAGGGTCAAAAAAATCAGATAGACCATGCCCAACATGAGATAGTTGGCCGGCTGACCCTGGCGCAACTCGCTTAGCAGCTGCTGTGCCGGGACCGGGCCCTGAACTTTGCGCCCTGGCAAGTGTGCGGGGGGACGCCCACCCGGCTGCACCACGTCAATCACGACCGCCGAAATATTGTCGGGACCACCCGCCTGATTGGCCTGAGCAATCAGGGTCTGGGCCACTCGCTCAGGCGAGCGGGGAAGTTCCAGCAGCGCCAGGAGCTTCTCATCACTCACCGGACCATAGAGACCATCGGTACACAGCAGCAGACGGTCCCCCTGCTGCAGTTCCAGCCCCAACAATTCCAGACGCAAAGTAGCCTCGCCGCCCAGCGCATTGCTGACCACATTGCGCCAGCGGTGGGCCTGGGCCTCTTCGGCGCTGAGTTCGCCTGCCCGTAACTGGTCCGATACCCAGGAATGATCATCGGTCAGGCGGTACAGCCGTGATTGACGCAGCAAATAGGCCCGCGAGTCACCGACATGGGTCAGGTAGACAGCGCCAGGCACGATGACGGCGCTCAGTAAGGTGGTCCCCATCCCGAGGAGCTCACCGACGGCGCGCTCTACGACGGCTCGGTTGGCCGCTTCAGCAGCGTGAATGGTGCGCTGGTCCAGTGGTTCACGGCCCTGCTCCAGCCGCTCTAGATAAGTGTCCAGGGCCAGCCGCGCTGCCAGGTCACCGGCCACATGCCCGCCCATCCCGTCGGCCACTGCAAAGACCTGGCCCTGCAGCAAATCCGCTTGCAAAATCCGGTCCTGGTTGGGATGCCCCCGCCGACGCTTACCAGTATCCGTCAGCCCAAAAGCCCGCACCTCCGCAGAACCGCTGTGACCGGCGGCTCGCCTAAACAAACCTTCTCCAGACAGCAGCCAAGTCAGGGGTGTTCGACCAAGCAGCAAAAGCAAGTTTATTGGGCAAAAAGGGCATAAGGACTCCGGCTGACTGGCAACGATCTGGTCAGGCCAGTCTGCTCAGTGCTGACTCCATCCTAGTGCAATCTGTGAAGGTTTAGAGCAAAAAGTAAGAAAGATGAAATGGCCTGGGGTGAGGCGGTAAAGCCTCCCCCAGAGCAACACCCATCTGGCAGCAGAAAAAAGAAGCGAGAGCCACGACTGACTCCCGCTCCTAACTGTGTCTCCAGCACTTTGAGGCTAAAGCTCAGGCACTCAGGGTGTTGATGATCGAGAACATCGGGGTGAACATCCCCAGTACGATAAACAGCACGATGCCCCCCAGCGCGACGATCATGATCGGCTCGATGGCGGCCGTGAGACTGTCCACAGCTTCTTCGACTTCGCGGTCATAAAAGTCGGCCACTTTTTCGAGCATGTCGTCCAGTGCGCCGGTTTCCTCCCCGATGGCGACCATGCTGGTGACCATCGGCGGGAACACTGGACTGGCGGCCAGGCTGCCACTCAGCGGTTCACCAACCGTCACCACGTTTTTACCGTTTTCGATGGCCTCTTCGACAATGGCGTTGTTGGCCGTGCCTTTGGTGATATCCAGCGATTCGATGATGTTTACACCGCTGCTGAGCAGCAGGCCCAGCGTCCGGCTAAAGGACGCGATGGCTCCCTTGCGGGTCAGCGGCCCCAGCAGTGGCATCTTGAGCTTGATCTGGTCAATGACTCGTCGTCCCTGCGGGGTTCCGTAGTACCAACGGTAGGCGGCGTACAGGATGCCCAGAATCAGCACAATGACCCAGGTATAGCTCTGCAAAAAGTCCGACATGGCCATAAGCAGGCGAGTGATGATCGGCAGTTCGGCGTTCATGGAGGTCAGGATGTCCCCGAAAGTTGGAACCACGAAGCGGATCAGTCCCCAGGTGATCAGCAGGGCAAACACCAGCACGATGGTGGGATAAGTGAGTGCCTTTTTCACCTTGCCGCGCAAGGCCAAATCTTTTTCCTGAAACTCAGCGATACGGTCCAGGATCAATTCCAGCGTACCGGAAGTTTCCCCGGCACGGACCAGGTTCAGGTAGAGGCGATTGAAGGCCTTACTCATAACTTGCACCTGTATAGGTAGACAGAAAGCGCTCCCAGAGCTGAAATTCTGGAAGTGTGAACAAACAGGTTTCAGGGGAGCGCGCCCGTATTCTCGCACAGCAGGTTCTGGGGATTCCAGAGACGCTGTACCAGCAGCGAAGCTTGCAAGCTTCGCTGCACCTCTTCCACAGTCCAGGCCAGAAGACCAAGTTCAGCCAGGCTGAGGGAGTCAGTCCCAGCGCACTGAGCCGTTTCTTCAACATCTATGACTGGGATTCAGACCGTTGCTGGGAAGAGATGCAGGATTTCCAGTGGCGCATCCTGCTGGATGCAGCCCGCCACAAACGCAGACCTCGTCTGCGTCTCAGCGTGGACTTGACCACGGTGGAAAAGGTGGGAACTCAGCTGCCCTATGTCAGCGTCTACAACGGCAGGCACGGCATCCATCTGGTGGTCTTGTTCGCCGAATATGGGGAACTGAAATTCCCCATTTCTTACCGGGTTTACCAGGGCAAGCACACCAGCACCCCGGTCACGCTGGCCCTCGACTTGCTGGAAGAGGTGCCAGAATTCGTGGGGAAACGCTTTCAGGTCTGCGTACTGGCGGACAGCGGATTCGAATCCGCTGTCTTTCTGGACGGTGTGCAGCGTCTAGGTTTCGAGTTTGTGGTGGGTGTGCGGAGCAACCGACGCACGGATCATCCTGGGCGGGTGACGGTGGCGGATTGTCCGCACGGAGGGTATGTCAACCTCGCCAATTGGCCACTGGAAACGCTGTCTCTGGGGAGGATCGACCGTGGGGACCGCGAATTCTTCGCGGTGTCGTCCGAGCTGCTGGAGGGGGATGACATCCTGGCCGAAGGTAGGCGGCGCTGGGCGCTGGAATCCTTTTTAAGGAGGGGAAGCATCAGTTTGGGTTGGCGCAGTTCGCGTTGCGAACTGCCAGGGCCTGGACCGCTGGATTCTGATGGTCTTCCTGGCGTTCACCCTGACCACACTGCACCGCTCAGAGGACATGACCTTGAAGGAAGCTGCACGCTTGGCTCTCTACACCTTGTTCCCCGAAGTCAGGCTCAACCACCTGCTGAACCAACTTCAAAAAGAGCAAGAATTCCTGCACCAGCACGGCTATTCGCTCAGCTATGCAAGGTGCAAGTTATGAGCCTTAGGGTGCTTGGCCATTGACTCGCTGAGTGGCAAACCACCTTCAACATCAATTCGGATTTTACGGACCATCTCCTGAAAGGCCTTGTGTTCAATCTGCTTTTGCATGATGTTCAGTGATTGCACCAGCGGTACACCAGCATTGATCAGGGTCGCCATCTGACGGCTAAACAGCGCCACCGTCTTCAGATCTGGTGGGCGCTGCAAGCCTGGAATGTTGATATCGGCATTTAGGCCAGTTGCAGGCTCTTTGATGTCGAGAATAAAAAGCTTGCGTGACCGCAGCGCCTCACGCACCTGCGCAATATTGTCTGCCTCCATCTGTGACGTCAGAATCTTGCCTGAGCCGTCGCGGACCCTGTACTGAAATACACCCATAACAAAAGTATAGAAAACTCTCAGCTTCGGGAACCTTACAATGTCGGGTGTGCTTGTCTTTGTCCACTTCACTGCCCGCTCATGTATGGGGGTGATACCCGAATGATTATCCCTCCTCCCATCCTGGGACCAGATAAAACTGCCGCCTTTCCCACTGAAACAGTCTGGGGTTTGGCCGCGCCAGCCACCCTGGCTGGGTGGAATACCCTACGGCGAATCAAAGGACGCGCTGAGGGTCATGCTTTTCAGGTGTCCTGCGCCTCAGCGGAACTGGCACTGGCCTGGGCTGCCGAGCCGGAGCTGCTGCGCCAATTATCAGAGCTGTGGCCTGGTCCACTGACACTGGTGGTGCAGGCTGCAGCAGACGTACCCACTAAGCTGGCGCCTGATGGCTGGGTGGGGCTCAGGGTTCCAGCGCATCCTGCTGCCCAGGCCCTGCTACAGGCGAATGGCGGACGGCTCATCACCAGCAGTCTGAACCGCAGCGGCGAGCCAACCGCCCGGACCGAAGCTGAGGCGAGAGCCCTGGGGCTGGCCGACTATGTCGTGCCTGACGGGGGTCATGCTCCCAGCGGACAGGCCAGTACCGTGCTGCGGGTGCAACCAGGTCAGCTGGAAGTGCTGCGGGCTGGGCCGCTGAGGGCAGAGGCCTTACGCGAACACTTGCAGGGCCATGGCCTGGAGGAACTGAAGATTGTTGGAGCCGGTCTCTAACTTCTTCAGCGCAGGGGCCGATTGGTCAGCGGCTATGATGATGGGCCGACATGTCCAGCGAAGCCCCGACTCCCCTGCATCTCATCAGTGCCGCGCTGCTGGCAGCTGGCCGGCCCGTACGCCTCAAAGAGCTGACCGAACTGACCCATCTCAGTGAAGACGGTGTGATCCGGGTCATGAGTGAGGTAGGGCGCCGCTTCGGTGAACTGGGCCTGGCCGTGGAGCGGGTGGCCGGTGGGTACCGATTGTACGTACCACCTGAGCTGGGCGCACAACTGGCGCCGCTGCTGGCACCGCCGCCGCTGCCACCCCTCAGTCATGCCGCGCTGGAAGTGCTGGCTGTGATTGCTTACCGGCAGCCCGTGACCCGCGCCGAAATTGAGGCCATGCGTGGCGGCAGTGCTTCTACTCTGGTCACCCTGCAAGAACGTGAACTGGTACGGGTCACGGGCCGCAGCGACGCAGTGGGTCAGCCGCTGCTGTACGGCACGACCCAGAAGTTCCTGCTGGAATTCGGACTGGGATCGCTGGACGAACTGCCGCCACTGGAAGGCAGCGACTTCGCAGAACTGCTGCGGAGCTAAAGAAGCGCCAAGAGGACGCCTGACAGATACACTGGGCGTCATGTCCAGCCTGCCCTCTCCTGCCGTATCCATCGCTCAGGCCGTCCGGAGTGGTGGCCTGCCCATGACGCAACCTGCCAACGAGGCCCTAGCCCGCATCCGAGCCGCTTCTTCCCTGAACGCCGTGCTGAGCGAAGTGGACCCCAGTGAACAGCTGCAAGCCCTAGAAGGTCGCCTCGGAAGTGGTGAAGCGCTGCCGCTCGCTGGCGTGCCGGTCATCATCAAGGACAACCTCAATCTACGCGGCACCGTGACTTCCTGCGCCAGTGGGATGCTGGCCGAGTACCGCTCCCCCTACACCGCCACCGCCGTGCAGCGACTGATGGACGCCGGAGCCGTGATCGTGGCCAAGGCCAACCTGGACGAATTTGCCATGGGGTCCAGCACCGAGAACAGCGCCTTTGGCCCCACACTCAATCCCTGGGGTGAGGGCCGCGTGCCCGGCGGCAGCTCAGGCGGGAGCGCCGCCGCCATCGCTGCCCGGCTGGCTCCACTCACGGTGGGCAGTGACACTGGCGGCTCGGTCCGTCAGCCAGCGGCCCTCTGTGGCGTCTACGGCCTCAAGCCGACCTATGGCCGCATTTCGCGCTCCGGACTGGTTGCCTATGCCAGCAGCCTGGATACGGTGGCTCCTTTCGCCCTGAGTGCTGCCGACCTGGCGCTGATGATGGGCGTGATGTCGGGCCAAGACCCGCTGGACGCCACCAGCCTGCAGACTTCCGCCGATTTCAGCGCTGAGCCACTGGACCTGGCAGGTCTGCGGGTGGGCCTGGTTACTCAGGGAAAACGTGGAGCCACTCTTGGCGTTCTCAGCGCGCTGGAAGCGATGCAAACCACTCTGGAAACCGCAGGCGCCGAGGTTGAGGAAACCAGCCTGCCGCACCTCGACAACGCAGTGGCCACCTATTACGTCATCGCGATGGCCGAGGCCAGCTCCAACCTGTCACGTTTTGACGGAATGCACTACGCCCGCCGTACGGGTGAGGGCGGCGCCACCGAGACGATGATCCAGAGCCGTGAAACGTTCCTGGGCGCTGAGGTCCAAAAGCGCATCATGCTGGGCACCTTTATCCTGAGCAGCGGCTACTCGGAGCGGTACTACACCAAGGCCCTGCAAGTCCGCCGCCTGATCGCGGACGAGTTCACGCAGGCCTTTGAGCGCTTCGATGTGCTGCTGATGCCCACCAGCCCCTTTCCGGCCTTCCGCCTGGGCGAGCGCAGCGGCGATCCGCTGGCCATGTACGCCGCCGACGTGAACACCGTGGCCGTCAACCTGGCCGGAATCCCCGCGCTGAACGTGCCCGCCGGATTCGAAGAGCTGGACGGCCAGCGCCTCCCAGTGGGCCTGCAATTTGCCGCCCGCGCCGGAGACGACACCCGCCTGGTCGCCCTGGCTGCCACGCTGGAAGGACTTGGAGCTGTGCAGCTGGAAGTGCCACTGGGCTACCAGGAGTTTGGGGTGTGAAGGCTCCGTAGAACTCTGGGCGTGGGCAGGAGGAGTAGCAGGAGTCGTCACAGCCTGTCTCCCCCCGCCTTCTTCCCTACAATGTTCCCCATGACCGCCAACCCAACCGCCGCCCTGCCCCGGCCCCGCTCGGTGCTGTTCGCCCCAGCAGGCCGCGCCGACCTGATTGCCAAACTGCCCCGCTCCGCTCCTGACGCGGTCGTCATTGACCTGGAAGACGCCGTGCCCGCCACGGCCCAGGCCAAAGCGTACGCCCGGCCTATCGCCGGTGAGGGCAGCGAAACGCTGGCTGGGGAGCACCCAGAGCTGGCCGTCTTTGTGCGGGTCAACTCGGTGCATTCGCCCTTTTTTCAGGACGATCTGGCGGTTCTGCACACTGGTCTGGCCGGAGTGGTGGTCCCCAAGCTGGAATCCGCCGCCGACGTGACGCTGACCCGTGACGCATTGAGGCAACAGAGCCTGGACCTGCCGATCCTGGCCGGCCTGGAAACCGGCGCGGGGGTCTGGAATGCCCGCGAAATTCTGGGCGAGGCGGGTGTACCCTGGGCCTATTTCGGTGCAGAAGACTACATCACCGACCTGGGCGGCGTCCGCACGCCGGACAATACCGAGGTGCTCTACGCCCGCTCGCAGGTGGCCCTGGCTGCCCGGCTGACCGGTACGCACGCGCTGGACATCGTGGTCACAGTGCTGAACGACGAGCCCCGCTTCCGGGCGGACGCTACGCAGGGCCGCAGCCTGGGCTACGGGGGCAAGCTCTGTATTCACCCGGCCCAAGTGACGCTGAGCAACGAACTGTTTGGCGTCAGTGAGGCTCAGCGTGAACGCGCTCAGGCACTGCTGCAAGCCGCCGCCGAAGCGGCCCAGGCCGGGCATGGGGCCTTCAGCTTTGAGGGTCAGATGGTGGACGAGCCGATGTTGGCATCCGCCCGCGCGGTATTGGCTCAGGGTTGATCCTCGCCGAACTTGCAACTTCCGAAAAGCACCTAATTCCCCTATCTCAAGGAGCACCCCATGACCACCCCCACCGATCCCACGCTGAATGCCGACCTGCTGCGTCCCCAGGGGCGCTACTTCGGGGAGCTGCCGGTTGGCGCCGTGATCCGTCACCGCGTAACGCGCACGCTGACCGAAAGCGACAACATTCTGTTCACGACCCTCACCATGAACCCGCAGCCGCTGCACTTGGATTTCGAATACGCCAAGCAGAGCGAGTTCGGCCAGCCGCTGGTCAACTCCATGATGACCCTCAGCCTGCTGGTGGGCCTCAGCGTGCATGAGCTGACGCTGGGCACCTTGATCGCCAACCTGGGCTTCGGGGAAGTCAAGTTCCCGGCTCCCGTCTTTCACGGCGACACCATCCGCGCCGAGTCGGAGGTGTTGGAGGCACGGGCCAGCAAGAGCCGTCCAGGGCAGGGCGTGGTCACGGTGCGTCACCGCGCCTTCAACCAGCGCGGCGAAGTCGTGGCCGAGTGCAGCCGCACCATGCTGATGCAGGGTCACCCGACCGCTCAAACCGAGAACTGATCGTCCTCTCTGAGATGGACCACCGCGCCCCAGCCCTTTCGCCAGAAACTGCTGCTCAGCAGGTCAGACAGGCCCTGCCTGACGCGGACCGTGATTTTCTGGCGGGCCTGGTTGTCGACGCTGCCGGAGCGCCACTGGCCCTCGTAGGCGGTGCAGTGCGCGATGCCCTGTTGGGGGTTCCTGATGCCACGCCAGATCTGGACATCGTGCTGGACACCCGGCATGGGGCAGACCTGGGCACAGTAGCCCAGCGCTACAGCGCGCGCACCGGCCAGCCGCACCTCTTTTATCCAGAGTTTCAGAATGCGTCGCTGTCACTCCCAGATGGCCGCCACGCCGATCTGATCCGGGCCCGGCATGAACACTACCCGGTGGCGGGTCAGCGCCCCGAAGCCCAGCCCGGCAGTTTGCAAGAAGACTTGCAGCGGCGTGACTTCGGGGTCAATGCCTTGGCGCTGACCCTCTGCGGTCCCCTGGCCCTGCTGGACCCCTGCGGCGGCCTGGCCGACTTGCAGGCCCGGCAGTTGCGCCCGCTACATTCGCAGTCTTTTTACGAGGACGCCAGCCGCCTCGTCCGGGCGGCACGGCTGGCGGGGCGGCTGGGATTGGACGCCCATCCAGAATTGCTGCGGCAGGTGCCGGACGCCTTAGTTATGGCCCTGCACACCCCACGCCTCTGGGCCGAGCTAGGGTTGCTGCTGCATGAACCGAATCCAGCTCAGGCCGCTGCCATGTTACGCGACTGGGGCGCGGGTCAATTGCTCCCGCCTGGAACCGAGGAGCTTTGGCGGCAACTCTATGCAGCAGGCACAGATCAGGCCAGTTACGCGGCGGCGCTCCTGCACATGGCTCCAGAGCCACAGCCGTGGCAAGAGCGCCTCGCCCTGGGGACCGGCCCCGCCCGCTTGTTGGAGCGTGCCCTCTCACACGATGTTTTCCCAACCGGCAGCCCCGAAGCCATCTTGCGCCGCACACTGCTACCGGAGCGGCCCGACTACCCCGCACTCCAGGGCCGTGACCTACTGACAGCGGGGTGGTCGCCAGGACCAACGCTGGGACAGGCCCTGAGCTACCTGCAGGGCCTACGTGAACGGGGGCAGGTCAGCTCGCAGGCAGAAGAATGGGCCGCGCTGCACGAGTGGCAGGCACGGCCCGAATCAGGGAACAGAAACTAGAACGAAAAGACCAGTCCCAGGGCGAATTGCTGCATCATCCCGATAAACCGACCGATTGGACCCCGAAACAAGAGGATGAAGCCCATCACCAGCAGGAAACTCATTGGATTACGCTCAAATTGTTGCAGCGCCCGGCCCAGCGACGGCACCAGCCCGGACAGGATGCGGCTGCCGTCCAGCATCGGGATGGGGAGCAGGTTAAACACCGCCAGCACCACATTCAGGCTGAAAAAGGTCAGCAGAATGCGGCCCAGAGTGGTCAGGCTGTCATAGTTGGCTCCGAAGACTGCATCGGCGGGCAGCAGACGCATCAACAGAGCCGCGATGATGGCCAGCAGGATGTTGCTGAGTGGTCCAGCCGCCGCCACCCAGAAGTTCTGCCAGCGGCCCAGGCGGGCCATGTTCACCATCACCGGCTTGGCGTAGCCAAAGCCTGCGACCAGCAGCAGCAGTGTGCCGAAGGGATCGAGGTGCTTGACCGGGTTCAGCGTGACCCGGCCCTGGGAACGCGGGGTGGGATCGCCAAATCGGTCCGCTGACCAGGCGTGCGCGAACTCGTGAAAGGCCAGCGCCATGACCAGCGCCAGCGCCGTGATGATAAAGGCCGTCGGGTCCGACTGCAGAAGACCGAGCAAGCCCACAGCCTAGCGGCCCCCGCCGTAGTTGGGAGCCTCTTTGGTAATGGTCACGCCATGCGGGTGGCTCTCGACCAGGCTGGCCCCGGTGATCCGCACGAACTGGGCGTCACGGCGCAGCGTGTCCAGGTCGGGTGCGCCGCAATAGCCCATGCTGGACTTCAGGCCACCCGCGAACTGGTACAGCACCTCGCCCGCCGTGCCCCGGTAAGCCACGATGCCTTCAATGCCTTCAGGAACATATTTGCGGGTGCCGCTCTGGAAGTAGCGATCACTGCTTCCTTCACCCATCGCGCCCAAAGACCCCATGCCCCGGTAGGACTTGTAGCGGCGGCCATCGCGCAGCACCATCTCGCCGGGGGCTTCGTCGGTGCCGGCCAACATGCTCCCCACCATCACGGCGCTTGCGCCCGCCGCAATGGCTTTGGGTACATCGCCCGTCTGCTTGATGCCGCCGTCGGCAATCACCGGAATCCCGGCTTCCATCGCGGCGGCGCTCGCCTCAAAGATCGCGGTGATCTGTGGCACACCCACCCCCGTCACCACACGGGTGGTGCAGATGGAACCGGGGCCGATGCCCACTTTGACCGCGTCGGCTCCGGCCAGGATCAGGTCCTGGGCGCCCTGGCGGGTGGCGATGTTGCCGCCGATCACGTCCACGTCAAAGCGGGCCTTGACCTGCTCCAGAGCCTGCAAAATGCCGCGTGAGTGGCCGTGGGCACTGTCCAGCACCAGCACGTCGGCCCCGGCAGCGACCAGTGCGGCAGCGCGGTCCATCAGGTCCTTGGATACGCCGATGGCCGCCGCGACGCGCAGACGGCCCAGGTCGTCCTTGGCGGCGTTGGGGTACTTCATGCGCTTGGTGAGGTCCCTGATGGTGATCAGGCCGCGCAGGTGGCCTTCCGCGTCGGTGACCAGCAGTTTTTCGATCCGGTGCTGCTTGAAGATCTCGCGGGCCTGTTCCAGCGTGGTGCCGACCGGCACGGTGACCAGATTCTCCTTGGTCATCACGTCATACACCGGAGTATTCAGGTCATCCACAAAGCGCATATCGCGGTTGGTGATGATGCCCTGGAGGTGCCCCTCAGCGTCCATGATCGGCACGCCGCTGATCCGGTATTCACCCATCAGGCGGTCGGCCTCGCCCACGGTGGCGGTGGAAGGCAGGGTGATCGGGTCGGTGATCATGCCGCTTTCGGAGCGCTTGACCTTGCGGACCATCTCGGCCTGCGCGTCGATCGGCATGCTCTTGTGGATCACGCCGATACCGCCTTCACGAGCCAGGGCCACGGCCATCTGGGTCTCGGTGACGGTGTCCATGGCCGCACTGATAAAGGGGATGTTCAGCCGGACCCGGCGGGTCAGCTGGGTCTGGATGTTGACGTCGTTGGGCAGCACACTGCTGTGGCGCGGGGTCAGCAGCACGTCGTCAAAGGTCATCCCCTCGCGGCCAAACTTGTAGGCGAATCGGGAAGCCTGCTCGGCGCTGGCTTCGGCAGAAAGCTGGTGGGGCGCGTCAGTCATGCCCGACAGTGTACCCCCCACCGGGAAACTTCATGGTGGCCTGATTCGGACCTCATGGCCAGTTCATAGCCCTGTACTGTCCCTTTTTACTCACCCGAGCAGCTCAGCCGCAGCAGTACACCACGGCTTCATAAGGGCGCAGGGTCAAGTCCTGAGCTGGGCCACGTTGCGGTGGGTCAGGGTAGTTACCGATGACCAGCGTGTCACCTTCCAAAAGAGCGAGTGGCACGGGCACCGTCTCTGCCGAGAAGTTGCAGACGATCAGCGCCCGCTCTCTCTCCAACCTGCGCTCGTAGGCGAGCAGTTGTGGGTGACCTTCCAGCAGAGGCCGGATCTCGCCCTGCTCGCCCTGGGCATCCAGCGGTTGCAACCGCTGGATCAGCATCAATGAGCGAACGCAGACTTGCCGTAGGAGCGAGAGAGGTGCTATATTTCCTGATGCTCTCAGCTATTTGTATGCGTCACAGAGCGTCCATTTGGGGTTATAGCTCAGCTGGGAGAGCGCGTCGTTCGCAATGACGAGGTCAGGGGTTCGAATCCCCTTAACTCCACCAATCTAAAAAGGCCACCCTGAGAAGTCCGGGGGCCTTATTCACGTCATGTCACACTCAGGGGGTCTGGGCTGGGCTAGGCCGTTCTACCGCAGCAGGGGCTGATGCAGGAGCAACCTGCACCGGGTGGGCATACAGCGTGATCCAGTCCAGTGGCCAGACCTGGGTGGCACCTTGCCACTCCACCGTCAGGCTATCGGCGGCGGGGGTCACGCGGGCACCCAAGACCCGCCCCAATTCCACGATGCTGACGTACGACACACCGTTCACATCGGTCACTGGGAGGGTCCAGCTCTGCTCGGCCATGTTGAGGCTGACCTGTCCTCCCTCGGTTCCAATCACCGTGCCGCCGAAGCGCTGAGCCAGGTCAGCCAGCGGCACATGCACCCGGCGGTTCACCAGGCGGAGCGGAAGCGCAGCACCGTCAGGGGCAGCCACAAGGGGTGGAGAAGTGACGGGCGCCGTCGGAGTAGGTTGGAGGGCCACCAGATCAGCTGAAGGAGGCACAGGAGAGGTCGTAGGCGGCGTGGCTCCTCCAGTCAGGGCCAGTTCCTGTGGGCCTGCCAGCGCACGGCGGGCGGCCAACCAGGGAGCCTGCTCCGCAGCAGTTAGGGAACGGCCCCAACCCTGCGGAACTCCCCGGAAGGATGACCAGGGGCCGGCGGCCTGGGGCCAGGGACTCCTGTAAGCCCTCAACTGGCCGTCCGCCGTCACCAGCCAGGTGCCGTCGTCCGCCACAGTAATGGGTGTATCGATCCGCTCGCCCAGATCCTGGCTCCCCATGGCGGCCCCCATCTGCGAGACGCGGTGCAGTACGCCGCTCAGGTCGCCGACCAGCAAATCCCCGTTCCAGAGTTCAGTGGCTGGCACGGTGATCGCTGCGCCCGCCTGATAGGTCCAGGCCGGAGTGCCGTCCAGTCCGAAGGCTTGCACCTGCCCCCCGAAACTGCCCACCACCACTTGACCTGCCGCCGTAACGATAGGGGAGGCATTCACGAAACCACCGGCAGGCTGCTTCCAGCGCAGTTCTCCCGCAGAGGTCAGCGAATACAAATGGCCGTCAGCTGAGCCGAAATAGATGTTGCCTGACGCATCTAGCGCCGGAGAGCTGAACACCGAGCGGCCCGCTTTGTAACGCCAGCGCTGGGTACCATCTGGGCCATAGGCAAAGACCGTTCCCGACTGCGACCCCACAACCACCTGCCCATCCGGACCGACAGCCGGACTGGAGTAGCTGGGGCTTCCCAGACGCTGACGCCACAGCACTTCTCCAGCTGCACCAAGGCGGTAGAGGCTGCCTCCCGCCGTGGAGACGACCGCTGAACCATCAGGCAGCAGCGCTGGGCTGGCAAAAATGTCACCGTCCAGTCGGGTCTTCCAGAGTTGCTGACCTGCTGGGTCAAAGGCATAGAGCGAGTCGTCGTACACGGCAGCCAACACCGAACCGTCAGGCCGCAGGAGTGGAAAAGCGCGGCCAATATCGCCCACAGCCACTTTCCACAGGGTCTGTCCTGCCGCGTCCAGTCGGTACAGCTCGCGTCCAGAGGTCAGAACCGTGATCTGACCGTCATTGCTGGCAGCGCCGGACAGCACGCCCAGTGGGGCGGTCCAGGTAGGAACATTCAAATCCTGCGCCGAGCCCGCGCCCATCAGCGCTAGCGTCAGGGTGAAGCCACAAATGGGCCGGAACATCCATTCTCGAAGAGTTCTCATAAGTTCGGTCCTTCCTTTATCGGTACTTCATTCTCGTCAGGTGGTTTGTTCAGGAGCTTGTGCAAAGAGTGGACTCTGTTCAGGCTAACTGCATAAGATGAGGGCAGTTATGAAAAAGATTCTGATGCTGACCGCCCTGGTGATGGGTGCTGCCTCCGCCCAGGCCCAAGAAGGTGCGGCGACCTCCGCTGCCGAACTCTACAGCCAGGCCCAGGAGTACGCTGTGCAGGCCGACGTGGCCTACCCCCAGGCTTTCTATGACCGTACCCTGTGGAAAGCCAGCGTAAACAGCGCTTACGCCGCCGCCCAGATGGAACCCGGCAACCGTGACTACCAGGCCTACTTGGCGCAGCTGTACACCAAGACCCAGTGGTGGATCAACGCCTATAACGCCTGGAGCGAAATGGACAACCTGAGCGCCACCGAGCGTCAGTGGGCCAGCCTGAGCGCTGCCAAACTGGCCTACCTGGCCCTGCAGCGCGGCGACCGTGCTGCTGCCAGCGCCTACGTGACTCAGGGCATGGCCTGGGCCGACAGCGACTCGCTGCGCGCCATCCGTAGCCGCCTGTAATCGACCGACCAGCCCTTGTCCCCTGCCCCTGCCTGTGTGCGGGGGCTTTTTTGTTCTGCCGATTTAGACTGGACCCATGCGCGCCCTGATCTTGTCCGACACCCACGGCCTCCTCCGCCCCGAGGTTCTGGCACTGGTGGCCCAGGCTGACCTGGTGATCCACGCTGGCGATGTCGGCCGTCCCGAAGTCTTAGATGACATCCGCCGTGCCGCGCACGCCCCAGTCCATGTGGTACGCGGCAATGTGGACACTGCGCCGCCCCTGAGCGCCCTACCAGCCACCGAGCTGATTGAGGCCGGAGGCCGCAGCCTGTATCTGCTGCACAATCTGGATCATCTGGACCTGTCACCCCAGGCCGCTGGAATAGACGCCGTGGTTTTCGGTCATACCCACCGCCCCGAAGAACGCCGCGAGAATGGAGTGCTGTACCTTAATCCCGGCTCGGTCGGTCCCCGCCGTTTCAGCCTGCCGGTGGTCTGCGCCTGGCTGGACCTTGCCGACGACCTGCAGGTCACTCCAGTAGAGCTGGGATAAAAGCCTGCACAGCAGAGCACATCGTCACGTTCGCCGCTACGCCGCACACGATATACTAAGTGAATGACGCTTCACCCCGCAGACCGCGCTTCCAGCCCGCTGACTGAAGACCTGGTCACTGCCCTGCGCCAGTTGGGCTTGCAAGCAGACTGGCTGGATGAGGGAGCACTGGTGGAGGTTGGAGATCACCGCGTCGTTCTGGATATCGCCCGCGGCGGCGAGGGTGAAGTCTTGGTGCGTGCCCATATGCCGCTGGATATTTTCGTGGAAGAGGACTCTCTGCCCGACTCGCTAATGGGCCTGAACCTGATGAACCAGACCCTGGATTTCGGCATGCTGCTGCTGGACCCAGTAGAGGACGAGCCGCCCGAAGACGAGCCGATGACCTTCGCCATCGTGGGCCGCACCGTGATGTGGCTCAGCAACACCGGCAATCAGGAAGCCCAGCGGCTCTCTACCCACCTGCACCGCTTCGAGTCCGAGGTCTATCAGAGCCTGGAAAGTGCCGTGAACAGCGCCGGAGCCATGACCGCCTGAGGCAGCAACCCTCAAACTGAAAAGCACCGCCGGGGAATCCCATCCCGGCGGTGCTTTGCTGGCCATCTGGCTCAGCTGCGGTCTTCTAGGTTCAGGTAGTGGGCATCCGTATCGCCGGTATAGACCGAGCTGGGACGCAGCAGGCGGTTGTCCTCGCTGTACTCCATCACGCTGGCGCACCAGCCGCTGATGCGGGCCAGCGCAAAGATCGGGGTGAAGTATTCCTTTTCGATGCCCAGATCGGTGTAGACCGTGCCGGAGTAAAAATCCACGTTGGGATAGATCCCCTTGTCCCCGATGCGGTCTACCACGGTTTTCTCGATGGTTTCCAGAATCTGGTAGTTGGTGCTTTTGCCTTCTTTGTCGGCCACCATGGCAGCGTAGTCGCGCAGCACGCGGGAGCGGGGATCGAAGTTCTTGTAGACGCGGTGCCCCACACCCATGATCTTTTCTTTGTTGTCCAGCTTGGCGTTGATGTAGTCGGCGGCCTTATCGGGGCTTCCGACTTCTTCCAGCATCACCATGACCTGCTCGTTGGCTCCACCGTGTAGGGGCGCCTTGAGTGCACCGATGGCACTGGTCATGGCCGAGTACATATCGCTCAGGGTGCTGCTGGTGGCAATGGCCGTGAACGTACTGGCATTCATGCCGTGATCCACGTGCAGAATCAGGGCGATGTCAAACAGGCGGGCCTGTTCAGGGGTCGGCTCGGTGCCGTTGATCATGTACAGGAAGTTCCCAGCATGGCTCAGATCCTGACGCGGAGCCACGATGTCCTTGCCATTGGCCGCACGCATCTGGGCCGCGATGATGGTGGCCAGCTGGGCAATCAGGCGCACCGAGATGGCGCGGCGCGCTTCGGGGGTGATGTCCTCAGACTGCTGGTCCAGCAGGCCCAGGTAAGACACGGCGGTCCGCAGGGCCTGCATGGGATTGGCATCCTGGGGCATCTGCCGGATCAATTGGGTCAGCTCCTCAGGAATCTCACGGTTGGCTTTGAGTTCGGCGTCGAACTCGGCCAATTCCTGGGCAATGGGGAGGCGGCGCAGCAAGAGTGCCAAGCTGAGTTCTTCGAAGGTGCTTTGCTCGGCCCACTCCTGAATAGGAATACCCAAGTGGGTCAAAATGCCTTCCTGGCCGTTGATAAAAGTCAGCTTGCTCTCCGTAAACCGGACGCCTTCAAGCCCTTTGGCGATTTCCTGATTCTGGGTCATAGTGCGCTCACCATAGCACCTTTGTTTTGGTCTTCCCTACCTCACAGACCACAAAATGGAGGCTTTCAGGTTGCTGCGGGGGCTTTGTGCCTGGGGCAGTGACACAGCGAGCCAGCAGAAACGAGGAACCCCAGCCGAAGCAGGGAAGCTGCGCAGGGATAGGCTACACTGGGCGGGCTGTGATCACGCTGGCGCTGGATACCTCTACCCCTTATCTGACCCTGGGCCTCAGCTGGCCCAGTGGTGATTTGGGACACGCCCCTCACTTGGAACGCGCCCACGCTGAGCGCCTGCCTGCTGAAGTCCAGGCCCTGTTCAGCGAAGCGGGCCTGCCCCTGCGGGCAGACCGAATCGTGATTGGCACTGGGCCAGGTTCCTACACCGGCGTGCGGGTCGGGGCCAGCTACGCTCTCGCCCTGGCCCGCGTCTGGCAGGCCGAACTGCTAGGAGTCTCTACCCTGACCGCACTGCTGCCCACAGATGGGAGCGCAGACGGCACCTATCTTCCTGCCCTGGACGCCCGCCGTGATCATGTGTATGCCGGGGTCTACCAGGTCACAAAAGGGAATGTGGAGGAACTGACCGCGCCCACCAAGTTGCCTGCCGCTGATTTAGATGCGCTGGCCACTGAACATCAGGCCAGCATCCGACAGGATGTTCAGCCGAGTGGCCTGAGTCTGATTCGTGCCGCCCAGAGTTTGGGCCAACCTCAGCCCGAGCTGGCACTTAGCTATCTGTAGCTGGACTGCTGGAAACTTTGCGCGTCCAGCGCTCACCGTCACGGCCCTGCACCTTGGCCATCATCCGCTCAAAGCCACGTTCCAGGCTCAGGCCGCGCTCGTTGGCCATACAGATGATCACAAAGAGCAAGTCGGCCAGCTCCATTTCCAAGTCGCCCACATCCTCACCGGGCTTGGGCGTTTTGCCATTCTGGTGGGCCAGGACACGGGCCACCTCACCAGTTTCTTCGGTCAGCCGGGCCAGCATCAGCAGTGGCGGGAAGTAGCCTTCCTCAAACTGGCCGATAAAGTCATCCACCTGCCGACTGGCCTCGGCAAAGGTCAGACCAGTCGCGGCGGCGGGTTCCGCTGTTTGTTGTGCATCTGGAAGCATAGGCCAGCTTAGCGGGGAGCGCTGCCATAGAGAAAGCGCCTGCAGTTCAGCAGCTCAGCGGACGATGTAAAGGTAGGTTTCCTGCACATCCACGTCCCTTGAGGCACGCGGCGAAATGTCCCCGTAGCCCAGCTCATTCCAGCTCTCCTCACCCACCGGACCGCTGAAGACCAGGGTGGTTGACGGCTGCACGCGGCTGAAGATGGCCCGGATTTTCTGAATCCCGAATGGCTCAGCTACGTTGTACACCACTCCGTCATCCATACGGGGGAACTCGTGCAGGCCAGCTTCTACATAGGCACCTCTGGCCATGACCTCTACCGTGCCACTGGGCTGATAGGCCAGCAACGTCAAGTACCCCGGTTCACGCACCTCTACCCGCAAGCGGACCTCCTCACCCACGCGGTAGCTGGCACCTTCACCCCGGTCCGGGGCCAAGTTGGTGATCAGGTTACGCCCGGAGGTCACCAGGCCGTGATTGGTCCGGTCGGCCACCGTCAGGGTGCAGGAGGTGAGCCCGCTACCGAGCAACAGGGCCAAGGCGCTGACGAGCAGTGGTTTTGCCATAGGCGCAGCATAGCAACCCGCAGCCGCCTGACGGGTCCATGGAGCGCCGCGCCGCATTGCCTGGACGGGGGATGCACTAGATTGGCCGCATGCCCGGATCGCTTCAGCGGCCTGCGTCTGGCCGTGCACTGCCCGGCTGGCGTCTGCTCCCAGCTTTGGGCCTCCTTCTGTTGCTGAGCAGCTGTACCGCTGATCCAGCTTCGGCGCGCGCCCCGGCCCCGGAGTCCTCCTCCGCCACTGCCCAGAGCAAGGCTGCATCCGCTGGGGAAGACAAAGCCAGCACAGCGCCACTTCCAGCGGCCTCCACTCGAATCGGCCCCTACACCACCGAACAGTTTCTGGTGGACCTGCGGGCCGGGCGGGTCAATTCGGTAGGCCTAAGCAGCAGCGGCCACGCCACGGTGTTCGTACAGGGAGAAGCTGGGCCACAGTCGGTCAGTCTGCCACCCGACGCCCAAACCCTGGCACTGATCCGCGAGGCCAAGATTCCCCTGACCGTCTCCTCCACCCGCTCGCCTTTCGCCTGGCTGGGTCAGATACTGCCACTGGTGGTGACCCTGCTGATTTTGCTGGTGATGTGGCGGGCCATCCGCACCCAGCAAAATGCTGGGGCTGCCAATACGTTCGGCAAGAGTAAGGCTTCACCCATCGCTCCTGAGAAAGTCGGCGTGACTTTTGCCGACGTAGCGGGCTGTGATGAGGCCAAACAGGACCTGCAGGAAGTCGTCGATTTCCTCCGTCAGCCTGAAAAGTACCGCGCCCTGGAGCCCGTATTCCCCACGGCCTCTTGCTGGTCGGCCCGCCTGGTTCCGGTAAGACCCTCCTCGCCAAAGCGGTCGCCGGCGAAGCCGGCGTCCCCTACTTCTCCATCTCCGGCTCCGACTTTGTCGAAATGTTCGTCGGTGTCGGCGCTGCCCGCGTCCGGGACCTCTTTGAACAGGCCCGCAAAAGTGCGCCCTGCATCATCTTTATGGACGAAATCGACGCGGTAGGCCGCAAGCGTGGCCTGAACCTGCAAGGCGGGAACGATGAGCGGGAACAGACCCTCAATGGGCTGCTGGTGGAGATGGACGGCTTCCGGGGCGAGGCCACCGAGGAGGGACGCGACATTATTGTCCTGGCAGCGACCAACCGCCCGGATGTATTGGACGCCGCTTTGCTGCGTCCCGGCCGCTTTGACCGTCAGGTGGTGGTGGACGCCCCGGACGCTGCTGGCCGGGAGCGAATCCTCCGGATTCACTCCCGGACCAAACCGCTGGATGTGGGGGGTGGATTTGAGCCTGATCGCCCGGCGCACAGCAGGGATGGTGGGGGCAGACCTGGAAAACCTGCTGAATGAAGCGGCGTTGCTGGCGGCGCGTCAGGGGCGCAGCCGGATTCTGATGGGAGACATTGACGAGGCGCGGGACCGGGTATTGATGGGGCCAGAACGGCGGAGCCTGGTGATTCAGGAAGCAGACCGCCGCATCACCGCCTATCACGAGGTCGGCCATGCGCTGGCGGCACAACTTCTCCCCCATGCCCACCGCGTCGCCAAACTGACCGTGGTGCCTCGTGGCCGGGCCGCTGGATACATGCTCCCCGACGCCAAAGACAACCTGCACGTCACCCGCGCCGCCCTGCGCGACATGCTGGCCGTGGCCCTGGCAGGCCGCGCTGCCGAGGAAATTGTCTTTGGCGAGGTCACGGCAGGCGCGCAAAACGACTTTCAACAGGCGACCAGCTTGGCGCGGCGCATGGTCACCGAGTGGGGCATGGGTAAGAGAACTGGCAAGGTCGCCTGGGCCAGCGAGGCTCCCGGCTACTTGGGCGGTGGCTCGCAGCCCATCTCCATGAGTCAGGCCACGGCCCGCGTCATTGATCAAGAAGTGCATGGCTTGGTCAATGATGCGCATGCCGAAGCCGTGGAGCTGCTGAGTGAACGTCTGACCGATATGCACCGGATCGCTGAAGTTTTACTGCGACGTGAAACCCTCAGCGGTGAGGACTTCTCTGTTCTGCTGGCTGGAGGGCAATTAGACGGTGATGGACCTGCCTCGGTCGGCAATTTGATGCCGCAGCCAGCTCCAGGCTGACGCTATTCAGATTGTCCAGAAGCGGGCGAGTCACCAAACTGTTCCAGCGCCACCTTCAACCGCTCAATAAGGTCCGATTCATGAGCGCGGGCCGCACGCAGCAGAGAGTTCTTGACGGCATGTTCATCCGAGGACCCGTGACCGATCAACACGAGTCCCTTCACACCCAGCAGCAAGCTGGCTCCGTAGGCACTGGGGTTCAGCCGCTCGGCCAGCCCTTTGAGCGCTCCTCGGGCCAGCAGTCCACCAGCCTTGGACTTGAGGCTACTTCCCAGCGCTTCCTTGACCCATCCCAGCAGCACCTTGGCCTCACCCTCCGCCAGCTTCAAGACCACATTTCCGGTGAAGCCATCAGTGACCACGATATCGGTGGTTCCCTGGAAGATGTCGCGGCCCTCTACATTGCCATAAAAACGGATACCCTGCCCATCCATGGCCCGCAGCAAGGCGTGGGCATCTAGCACCAGCTGACTGCCCTTGTGGTCCTCCTCGCCAATGCTCAGCAGGCCCACAGCAGGTTCCTCCAAGTCTTCCACCACCCTGAGGTAAACGGTAGCCAGCAGCGCCCACTGCGCCAGATAGGCGGCCTTGACGTCCGCATTGGCTCCCACATCCAACAGGGTCACAAACCCTGTTTTGGCGGGCAGGTGGGTTAACATGGCTGGGCGGTCTACTCCTGGCAGTCGTCCTAGCGTCAGCAGCGCCGATGCCATGGCTGCACCGCTGTGACCCATAGATACTACGGCTGCCGCCCGATCCTCACGCACCAACTGGGTACAGACATTGATGCTGGCTTCACGGCGCGAGCGCACATCACGGGCATGCTCTTCCATCCCAATCACGTCCGATGTGTCAATGACCCGCAGTGGCAGACTGCTGCTGCCAGGATGCTTGGCCAGTTCGGCGTGAATCTGCGGTTCGCGCCCCACCAGCAGCACCGACACGCCCGCACGGGCTGCAGCTACAGCCCCCGCCACATTCGGCTCCACGCCGTAGTCGCCGCCCATAGCGTCCAGCGCAATCGGCAGTCCCAATGGAGCAGCGTTCCGCTTCGCTTCAGCGCTCATCGGTGCTCCCAGCGCCCATAAAATAGGTCCGGTCCAGTTAGTTCACCGCGCCGCAGGTCGCTTCCCGTGCGCCCATCACTGGGCAAGCGGTACCCGGGGCGCTCGAATTCGTGGCGCAGGTTCCGAAGATCTAGATAGTCGTCAGCAGCATTGCGGAGTTCAGCGCTGGTCATCTCCGGCAGATTGACCACTATGCTGCGTTTGCCCCGTGCCCGTAGCGCCTCCAGCGGGCGACCATAGCCACCATCCCCAGTGACCAGCACGGCCACATCGTAGTGATCCAAAGTAGTGAGAAGGTCGGTGATCAGCTCAATATCCAAGCTGGTCCGGCGGCAAGACACTCCACCCTCATCCGCCACCTCGCGCAGCGGCTGGGTACGGACGGTATACCCCATATAAATCAGCGCGTCGGTAAAGCGCTTTTGCTTGTCGCCTTCTTGGGTGGACAATGCCGTGTAATAAAACGCATTATGCACCGCCCCCGTTGCACGGAAATATTCCAGAATCTTCTGATGATCGAAGTTCCAACCCAGGCGTTTGGCCGCCGAGTAAATACTGGCCCCATCTACGAATAGGGCAATACGCGTTGAATTCATGTTCATAACCTCTACATCTGCATTGTACAGTAGGGCGTTAGTTGAGCTGCCCTTGGCCCAACAGCGGCAACGACAATGCAGTAGGCGCGACATCTCCGTCCAGGGCCACATCTACAGCACGTTCAAGGGCCATCCAATCTAAGCCGTAAGCTCCTGCAGGCAATTCACGCAGGTACGCCTGCGCCTTGACAAAGTTGTTGCGGGTGGGCCGTCCTTGACGCCAACGCTTATGTAGGGCCGCTGCCAGCAGAATCAGGGCCTGCAAGGCCGCCCGGCGCTGCCCCTCAGCCTGCAGCCATTCCTCCTCCCAGGCCTCATGCGCTTGCCACCACTCCCCTGCATCAAAGCGGCGGGCTCCGGCCAACCAGGCCTCCGGAAAATCTGCGCCGCTGTGTGTCATCTCTGCCCCATCATAAGGCGGGCCGGTTTAAGGAGGAGTGAACGGTAGCCTCTTGGAATAGCACCGAAACCATCCATTGAGCAGGAGGCGTTCTTGCCAAATTCTTGAGCAAAACGCAAGCCGCCTCTCCTTACGCGTGTGGGCGGCCACTATACTAATTCCCATGAAACCTGTTGAGATGACCGACAGCAACTTTGGCACCGAACTGGGCGACGGACTGACCCTGGTAGATTTCTGGGCACCCTGGTGTGGCCCCTGCCGCATCATCGGCCCTGTCCTGGAAGAGCTGGCTGAAGACTATGATGGCCGCGTCAAAATCGGCAAGGTCAACGTGGATGAGAACCCAGGCACTGCCGGCCAGTTCCGCGTGATGAGCATCCCTACCCTGATCCTGTTCAAAGACGGCCAACCCGTCGAGCAGATGGTCGGCGCTGCCCCCAAACGCTCTTTTGAAACTTTGCTGAACAAACACCTCGAAGCCACCAACTAATCTGACGGACCGTCAGGCTCCAGCAATAGAAAGCCCTCCCAAACCGGGAGGGTTTCCTGTTGGCTCTAACTGAAGACGCCAAAAAAGCCAGTCTATAGGCCAGCTGTCATGCTTGATAGGTGACCCCTACAGCCAACAGGCTAGAGGGGATAAACCTGTGATTAGACCAGCTCGATCAGGGCCATGGTGGTCGCGTCCCCACGGCGAGTGCCGGTCTTGAGAATGCGGGTGTAGCCACCGCTGCGCTCGGCGTAGCGAGGAGCGATTTCTTCCATGACCTTGCTCACGACTTCTTTGTCGTGAATGTCCTGAGCCAGCAGACGGCGGGCGTGCAGATCTCCACCTTTGGCGGTGGTAATCAGCTTCTCGACGTAAGGGCGCAGTTCCTTAGCCTTGGTGAGGGTGGTTTGGATGCGGCCTTCGCGCAGCAGTGCCGTGGCTTGAGCGCGGGCCAGTGCCGTGCGGGCGCTGCTGTTGCGGTTCAGCTTGCGGCCAGCTCTTCCGTGACGCATAGCAGTTCTCCTTAGAGGTTAAAAAGGGAGTGGAGAGCCTGAGCTTCAGGCCCCCGCTCCTGGGCGGGGTCTTAGTCGCGCAGCGCCTTGCCAAACTGGGCCAGTTGCTGTTTGATCTCATCTAGGCTGCGCTCACCAATGCCCGGTACCTTTTTCAGGTCGCGGTCACTCAGGGCGCACAGGGCATCAACGCTGTCAATGCCTTCTTCTTTGAGCGAGTGCAGAACGCGGGTGGTCAGTCCCAGACCTTCCAGGCTGACACTCGGCTCACCACCGACAAAGTCGGATTCGGTGCTGTCCACAGTTTCAGTGGCAGCTTCGGTTTCAGCCTGAGTAGGCTCGGCGGACATGGTGTACTCCACCACGCCGCTTTCGACTTCTTCTAGTTCTTCCACCGTACCGAACACCATTAATTCTTCTCGCAGAATCTCAATGGCTTGGTCCAGCACATCCTGTGGGGTGGCGCTGCCATCCGTCCAGATGCGCAAGATCAACTTATCCAGGTCGGTCTGACGGCCCACACGGGTGTTTTCCACGTGGTAGGCCACACGGCGCACCGGGTTGAACATCGCGTCTACCGGAATCGAGTTGATGCGGTCCTTGGTGGCGTGCTTCTCGGCAGGCATGTAGCCTTCGCCTTCTTCTACGCGCACTTCCATCACCAATTGACCGTCATCGGCCAGGTTGGCAATTTCCAGATCCGGATTCACGATTTCGGCGTCACTTGGAACTTCAAAGTCAGAGGCCCGGATCACCCCTTGGCCCTGAGCACGTAGGGTCAGGGTCTTGGGACCGGGAGCGTGAAACTTCACCACCAGTTCCTTGAGGTTCAGAATCAGTCGAATAACATCTTCTTTGACTCCAGGAATGGTCGAGAACTCGTGCAGCACGTCTTCAATGTAAACACTGGTGACGGCAGTTCCCTGAATCGAGGACATCAGAATGCGCCGAATAGGGTTGCCGATGGTGACCCCGTAACCACGGTTAAGTGGTTCGAGCACGAACTCGCCATAGTTTCCTTCGACGCGGGCTTTGAGTTGAGGGCGCTTCTGATCCATGGGACCTCCAGGGTTTAGCGCGAGTAGTACTCGATGATGAAGTTTTCGTTGATCGGCAGGGCCAGATCTTCACGGGCAGGTAGGCGGTTAAACGTACCGCTGAAGGTTTCAGCGTTGACTTCAAGCCAGGGGCTGGGGCGGCGGCGCTTCATGGCCTCCATGTTTTCCTGCACAAAGCCCATGGAGCGGCTCTTTTCCGCCACGGTGATTTCATCACCGATCTTGACGCGGTAAGAGGCAATGTCAACTTTCTTGCCGTTGACCAGAATATGACCGTGACCTACGAACTGACGGGCCTGGCGGCGGGTGCTGGCAAAGCCCATGCGGAACACGACGTTATCCAAGCGGCGCTCCAGCAACTGCAGGAAAACCGTGCCCAGCACGCCAGGCTGACGGGTGGCCTCTTCGAAGAGGTTACGGAATTGCTTTTCGCTCATACCGTATAGACGGGACAGCTTCTGCTTTTCACGCAGACGCACCGAGTAATCGCTCGGGCGACCACGGCCACGGCGCTGACCGTGCTGACCGGGAGCGTAAGGACGGCGGTCCAAGTACTTCTGAACCTTTTCCGTTTCCGCCAGGTTGATGCCTTCACGGCGGCTTTGTTTCACGATGGAACCACTAAAACGACCCATATTTCTCCTCTGGGCAAATGCCCTGGTCTATTGCGTGCCTCTGCAACTGCCTACGGCAGCGCCGCTTCCTCAGCTTGTGGTGGGCTTGACTGCGCTACAGCGTTTCTACGTGGTGCAGAAACGGTACACAGTGGGAAGCGGGGCAGACGGTCACGCGCGTGCGCTCAGGCGCGGAACTTCTTCTTGGGACGGCAGCCGTTGTGAGGCACAGGAGTGTCGTCCATGATGGAACGCACTTCAATGCCACTGGCCTGAATGGCGCGGATCGCCTGCTCACGGCCGGAGCCGGAGCCGCGGACAATCACGTCCACCGAGTTCATGCCGAAGGACTGCTGGGCTTTTTTCACCGCGTCAGCGGCGGCCAGCTGGGCAGCGTAGGGAGTACCCTTTTTGCTGCCCTTGTAGCCGATGGTACCGCCGGACGACCACGCCACGGAGTTGCCGTCTTGGTCGGTGATGGTGACGATGGTGTTGTTGTAGCTGGCATGCACATATGCGCGGCCCGCAGCAATGTTGCGGCGGCTGCGGCGGGGTGCTCTGCCTTTGGTGGTCTTGGCCATGGCTTACCTCGCTGCTTTCTTCTTGCCAGCAACGGTCTTTTTGGGACCTTTGCGGGTACGGGCGTTGGTTTTGGTCTTCTGACCGCGTACGGGCAGGCCACGGCGGTGACGCAGACCACGGTAAGCACCGATATCCATCAGGCGCTTAATGTTCTGGCCCACTTCACTACGCAGATCGCCTTCGACCTTGTAGGTCTTTTCAATCGCGTCACGCAGGGTGGACTGCTCTGCTTCGCTCAGGTCCTTGATGCGGGTATCTGGGCTCACACCAGTGCGCTCCAGAATCTCGCGGCTGCGGGTCAGGCCGATACCGTAGATATAGGTCAGGCCAATTTCCACACGCTTTTCGCGTGGGAGGTCAACTCCAGCAATACGCGCCATCTTCAGCCCTGCCTTTGCTTATGCTTCACGTTGGTGCAAATGACGAAAACCCGGCCGTGACGGCGGATCACTCGGCAGTTGTCACACATTCTTTTGACACTACTGCGAACTTTCATAGTTCCTCCTCGCGCCGCCTTTGCTTGATGCTGAGCAGCGCTCGACCCCCAAACTCATCTGTCCAAGCGGACGTTCGTCGTCAGGGAATCTGCGGGTACTTCCCACTTTTCGGTTGATGCACGCTAAGACCTATCTTGGTCTTATCTGCGGTAAACGATACGGCCCCGCGTGGTGTCATAAGGACTGATTTCCAGAACAACCCGGTCCCCAGGGAGAATACGAATGTAGTGAATCCGCATTTTTCCGCTGATGTAGGCCAGAATCTCATGACCCGTGTCCAGCTTTACCTTAAAGGTGGTGTTGGGCAAAGCCTCTTCAACCACACCTTCGGCGCGTACGACATCCGAGTCTTCCTTCTTGCGCTTCTCGTTTTGTTCCGGCATTCTTCGTCTCGCCACATAACCTCCAAGCTAAGTACAAGCCAAAGAATAAGGTATCACGTGCCCCCAAACCCTGCAAGCGCCGTGGGCATATGTCCATACCATTCTATCAGCTGGGGACAACGGTGGCCTGAATACGTCCGTACACATCATCCATGCTCCCCGTACCGTCCACTTCGGTCAGTCGTCCACAATTGTGATAGTACTCGATCAGTGGTGCCGTTTCCTCCCGGTAGACCTGTTGACGGCGGCGCGCCACCTCCTCGGTGTCATCGCTCCGAACAGGTTGTCCAGCAGCAGCAGCCTGACGGCCCCGCTCCACGATACGTCCAATCAGTTCTTCATCGGGCACTTCCAATAAGATGGCGGCTTGAACCGGAGCACCCAGTTCGTGCAGAAGCTCATCCAGGGCCTGAGCCTGCGGCACCGTACGCGGGAACCCATCAAAGATTACACGCAGCGAGGACAATCCACTCAGGTAGTCACGAATCAGGGCCACCAAGATATGATCTGGCACCAGTTGACCTGCCGCCAGAATCGGGGCCACTTGTTCCCCCAATTCAGTCTTACGGGCCACATGGTCGCGCAGAATATCACCCGTGCTGATCTTGATCAGTCCGGCTTCGGCGGCCAGGCGCTCGGCCTGTGTTCCCTTCCCTGCGCCGGGAGGGCCCAGAAAGATAATGACTTGGTGGTTGGAAGGTTGAGATGGCTGGTCTATCGTCACGTTCGACTCCTTGAAAAATAAGACTTGAGACGGATGGGCTCTGTATCTGAGCCGTTCTCACGGCTGGCCTTCTCATCATACGGTCCTCTGGGAAAATCAGAGCGTCTCTGAGACAGGAACCTCTGAATTCGAACCTATAGCGAGGAGCCAAGGCGTTAAGAGCCAGCCGAGTGTGGCGAATCTGCTGGACAATTAAAAAACCGCCCAGCAGGGCGGCCAGTTAAGCAGGGTAAGGAATCAGGTCACCCGGTCGCGCAAACGGCCCTTACGAATAAATCCATCGTAGCGGCGCACGGTCAGTTGGGCTTCCAGTTGCTTGAGCGTTTCCAGAGCCACACCCGCAATAATCAGCAGACCCGTTCCGCTGAACATAAAGGTGGTGATCCCCGTCAGGCTCTGCACAATCTGAGGCATGATGGTCAAAATCACCAGAAAGACAGCTCCCCAAAGGCTCAGGCGTGAGCTGATGTTCCCCAAGAACTGGGTGGTTGGTGTACCTGGACGGACACCCGGAATAAAGGCTCCCGACTCGCGCAGCTGCTCACTGATCCGCTTGGGATCAAACTGCACCGAGTTATAGAGAAAGGTAAACCCAAAAATCAGCAGGGCTTCCAGTGCCATATACCAGGGCGACCCAAAGGTCAAGTAGGTCTGCACAAACTCATTGACCTGGGGCCAGCGTGAAGCCGCCGCCGAGCCAATCAGGTTGGGCAGAATCATCATCGCAGAAGCAAAAATCACAGGAATGACGCCGGCCTGGTTCACTTTGATCGGCAGCCAAGTGGCCTGACCAGCACGGCGGGCCGTTCCTGCGGCTCCCCCACGGGCACGGGCATAAGTAATGGGTACCCGGCGCTCAGCCTGATACACATAGACAATGCCGATGATGGTCAGCAGGATAATGCCGATAAAGGCCAGAAGTGGCAACAGTTGGAGCTGTCCCGTACGGAACAGTTCTGCGGTTGCGGCAATTTCCGCAGGGTAAACCCCGATGATGCCTGCCACAATAATCAGGCTGATGCCGTTGCCGATACCCACATCCGTAATCCGCTCACCGATCCACATGGTCAGGGCCACCCCAGCAACCTGAGTCAACACCATCACCAGTGTGGTGAACAGCCCTGGATCCCAACCCACTGCAATAAAGCCAGGATTACTGGTGATATACAGCGAGAAGAAGAGTGCCTGGAAGGCCCCCAGAGCGACAGCCGCATAGCGAGTGAGCTGGTTGATACGCTTACGGCCTTCCTCGCCTTCCTTACTGAGCTTTTCCAGCTGCGGCACCGTACGGGTCAGCAGCTGAATCACGATGCTGGCAGTGATATAAGGCAGCACCCCCAGCGCAAAAATGGAAAATTGCGTGAGGTTGCCGCCTGAAATAAAGCTCAGCAGGCCGAACAGGTCATTGTTGGTGGCATTTTGAAGCGCCGCCACATTGACCCCCGGCGTAGGAATGGCGCTCCCGAGGCGGTAGACCGCCAACAGGAGCAGGGTAAACACTATCTTCCGCAGCAGCTCCGGAGTCTGGAAGGCTTCGCGGAAGGCGCGGAGCATGTTACTCGGCCTTCTCCGGGGCAGCAGTCACTTGCACTTGACCGCCAGCTGCTTCCACAGCTTTTACGGCGCTGGCGCTAGCAGCGTCTACCTGAACAGTGACAGCACGGCTCAGTTCGCCCCCGCCCAGCAATTTGACGGGACGGTCCTTACGGCGCACCAGACCAGCCTGCTCCAGAGCAGCGCGGTCAATGGTGTCACCTTCAAGGGCAGCCAACTGGCTTAGGTTCACCACTTCGAAGGTGGTGCCCACGTTGTTAAAGCCGCGCTTAGGCAGACGGCTGATCAGGGTGCTGCGGCCACCTTCGAAGAACTGGCCTTTACCTGCACCACTGCGGCTCTTCTGACCTTTGTGACCACGTCCAGCGGTCTTATCGGTACCGCCAGGACCACGGCCTATACGCTTACGGTTCCGGCGTGAACCGGGAGCAGGCTGCAGGTCATGCAGTTTCATGACTTTACTCATTGCTGAACCTCCACCAGATGTTCAACTTTGCGGAGCATCCCACGCACCGCGGGGCTATCCTGCACTTCGCGGGACTGACCAATCTTACGCAGACCCAGTGCTTTGACCGTGTCACGCTGTTCCTGTGGACGGCCGATCACACTGCGTTTCAGGGTGATTTTGATCGCGCTCACAGCGAGCCTCCAGTCAGGGGCGACACGCCTTCACTGTCCAGCAGTTCACGGACCTGCTGAGGCGTACGCAGTTTCTGCAACCCGTCAAACACGGCGTAGGCCACATTGATCTGGTTGCGGCTGCCCAGCTCTTTGCTAAGCATGTCGGTGATTCCGGCCAATTCGGCAATAGAACGGGGCACAGTCCCTGCAATGACACCAGTACCGGGAGCAGCGCGCTTGAGCAGCACACGGCTGGTGGTACCTTCACCCACGATGTCGTGAGGAATGGTGCCATTGTCTACCGGCACGGTGATCATGTTCTTGCGAGCCACGGACTTGGCTTTTTCAATGGCCATCGGCACTTCTTTGGCTTTGCCGATACCCATGCCCACGCGGCCATTGCGGTCGCCCAGGATCACCAGAGCGGCGAAACGGAAGCGGCGACCACCCTGGTAGGTTTTCGAGGTGCGGTTAACGAACAGCATCTTTTCTTCAAATTCGCTGTCCTGACGGTCGTTACGGCGATTAAAAGTCAAGGCCACCCTCCCGCGCGGCGTCTGCCAGCGCTTTGACACGTCCGTGGTAACGGTACTGACCACGGTCAAATGCAACTTGTTTGACGCCCTTGGCTACAGCGGCTTCGGCCAGGGCCTTGCCTACAGCAGCAGCACGCTCGGACTTGGTGCCGGTTGCGGCGTCTTTCAGAGCGCCAGTTGAGGCAGCGGCCAGCGTAGTGCCGGTATTGTCGTCGATGATCTGGGCGTAGATGTGCTTGTCCGAGCGGAAGATGCTCAGGCGGGGACGGGTGCCCATGGCGGTGCGCACCTTGCGGCGAGCGCGCAGCTTGCGGCGGGTTGCAGTCATGTTGCTCATTATTTCGCTCCAGCCTTACCGGGTTTGAGAGGAATATGCTCACCCAGGAAGCGCACACCTTTGCCGTGGTAGGCATCGGGCTTACGCACGCGGCGAACATTGGCAGCCACCTGACCGACCAGCTGCTTATCAATGCCAGTCACGTCAATTTTGGTGGGTTCAGGTACGGCGAAGGTCACGCCTTCGGGCGGATCAATAATCACTGGGTGGCTGTAACCGATGGCCAGTTCCAGGGCTTTACCGGACATCTTGGCGCGGAAACCTACACCACGCAGTTCCAGGTTGATGGTGTAACCATCGCTGACACCTTGAACGGCATTTGCGATCAGGCTACGGGCCAGGCCGTGCTGGGCACGGATTTCAGGCTTATCGTTATCACGTTCCACCACCAGCTGATCGCCATCTTGCTTGACGGTCAGGGCCTTGTGGAAGGGCACGCTCAATTCGCCCTTAGGTCCCTTGGCTTTCAGGACACCGTCTTCGACGCTGACCGTGACGCCACCGGGCACAGTAATAGGTGCTTTACCAATACGGGACATGCTGTCTCCTTCTATGCAGTCGTTTTGGACTTTGCAGTCATGTAATCAGGCGTTACGCCTTACCACAAGACGCAGATAACTTCGCCGCCGACGCCTTCTTTACGGGCTTCGCGGTCAGGCAACAGGCCTTTGCTGGTGGATACCACTGCCAAGCCCATGCCGTTACGTACACGGGGCAGACGGTCAGCACTCAGGTAAGCGCGGCGACCAGGACGGCTCACGCGCTCAATGTGCTTGATCACTTGCTCACGGCGTTCGCCGTACTTCAGACCCAGACGCAGCACATCAAACTGCTGCCCTTCGGGACGCATACGCTCCACCGAAGCGATATAGCCTTCTTTGACCAGCAGCTTTGCCAGCTGCTCTTTGAATTTCGACGCTGGCACATCCACGCTCTCTTTGTAACCGCGGGTCGCGTTACGGATGCGCGTCAGCATGTCGGCAATAGGATCACTAACCATTATTCCTCCAGGGGCGGGCAGCCCCAGGACAGCGGAAGCCAACAGGCGGCCTCCAGGTTCTTTTCCCGAAAAAATCCAGTCCATTGAGGAGCCGGGCCTTCTCTTGTTAGGGACATTCCCCAGATCGGACGATCACCTGGCAATGAGGCCTGGTTCGTATCCGCCGGGACCAACTCTCCAGCGCTTACCAGCTGGCTTTACGTACGCCGGGCAGCTCGCCGCGGTGCGCCATTTCACGCATCACGATACGGCTCACGCCGAAGTGACGGATGTAGCCACGGGGACGACCCGTGAATTCACAGCGGTTGTGCAGGCGGGTAGGGCTGGCGTCGCGGGGCAACTGGCTCAGACCGTAGTAGTCGCCGGCGGCTTTCATCTCAGCGCGCTGAGCAGCGTACTTGGCAACCTTCTTCTCGCGCTGCTTCTGCTTGGCAATTTTGCTCTTTTTGGCCATGTTCTTATGCTTCCTTTCTGTGAATCTCTTATTTCCTTTGCAGCTCTCGCGGCAAACAATAAGGAGTGCAGCGGGGCTGCAACTCCTTACTTTACCCTAAGCGGGCCATCTTGACCAGCCTCAGGCGCCAGAGGCGCTTACTTGCGGAAAGGCAGGCCCAAACCCTGAAGCAGGGCACGGGCTTCTTCGTCAGTGCGGGCCGTAGTCACGATGGTGATATCCATACCGCGGGTACGGTCCACCATGTCGTAGGTGATTTCAGGGAAGATCAGTTGCTCTTTGATACCCAGGTTGTAGTTGCCACGGCCATCAAAAGCGTTGGGATTAATCCCACGGAAATCGCGAATACGGGGCAGGCCAACATTAATCAGCTTGTCCAGGAAGACCCACATGCGGTCACCGCGCAGGGTCACTTTGACACCTACGGGCATACCCTGACGCAGCTTGAAGTTCGAGATGCTCTTCTTGGCTTTGGTCACCACTGGCTTTTGCAGGGTGATCAGTGCCAGTTCCTTGGCGGCCTTATCGATGGCCTTGGAGTCATCGCGCGCAGCTGAGCCGAGGCCCTCGTTGATCACGATCTTCTCAACGCGGGGAGCAGCCATCACGCTGGAGTAGCTGAACTGCTCAACCAGCGATGGGCGCACCTCGCTTTGGTACTTTTCTTTGAGTTGCAACATAAGTCCTCATTTCGGGCGGACAGGTCGCCCAGGCCGCCCACGAAGGAGCGGCCCCATACGTTTAGTCGACGACTTTACCGCTGGCAGCGGCCACACGGACTTTTTTGCCATCTACCACTTGCTTGCGCACGCGGGTGGCTTTGCCAGTCTCGGGGTCCACCAGGGCCACTTTGGAGGCATGCAGAGGAATCTCAGTTTCCACACGGCCACCTTCGGGGTTGGCAAAGCTGGGCTTGACATGCTTGATGACCGTGTTCACACCTTCGATCAGAACCTTCTGGTCGCGGGGGGAGGTCTGCAGCACTTTACCGGTTGCGCCTTTGTGTTTGCCACTCAGCACAATGACGGTGTCGCCCTTACGGACATGCAGCTTGTTGTTGTGGTGTTCACCGGCAGTTTTACGGGGCATCACAGCACCTCCGGAGCCAGAGAAACGATCTTCATGAAACGGCGGTCACGCAGTTCACGGGCCACCGGACCAAAGACGCGGGTGCCGCGGGGTTCACCGTTCTGGTTGATCACCACAGCAGCGTTGCGGTCAAAGCGGATGGTGCTGCCATCCTGGCGTTTGATCGCGTGGCTGGTACGTACAACCACAGCCTTCACTACGTCGCCGGCCTTCACTGCACCACGGGGCGCAGCGTCTTTTACGCTGGCCACGATAATGTCGCCCACCTGAGCGTAGCGTTTGTTGCCGCCGCCACCCGTGGTCAGGCCTTTGCCGCCGATGCCACTGTTCAGTACACGGATGCACATCAATTCACGTGCGCCGCTGTTGTCGGCCACGTCAAGACGGGTCTGAACCTGAATCATGCTTCGCCTCCGGCTTCCTCGGTGGCCACTTCGGTTTCAGCCACCGTGGTTTCGAGGTTATGGGGACGCTCGATCAGACGGGTGACCTTCCAGGTCTTGGTCTTGCTGATCGGGCGCACCGAGATGATCTCCACGCGGTCACCGATGCGGTACTCGTTTCGCTCGTCATGAGCCGCGTACTTCTTGCTGCGGGTCACGACCTTGCCGTACAGAGGGTGAGCAAAGCGGCGCTCCACTTTCACGCTCACCGTCTTGTCGCCCTTGTCGCTCACCACGGTGCCCTGGAAGGTCTTTCTCAGGGCGACTTTTTTCATTTCACTCATTGCTGACCTTCCTTGCGCTGACGCTCGCTGCGGATGGTGTTCAGCTGGGCCACTTCACGGCGCAGTCGGCTCACGCGGTGGGGCTGAGGCAGGTTACCTACCGAAGCCTGGAAGCGCAGCTCCATCAGCTCTTTTTTACGGCTCTCGATTTCGCGGTCGAAATCGTTCAGTGCCAGTTCACGCATTTCACTGGGCTTCATCGTACACCTCGCGCTTGACCATCTTGGTCTTGATGGGCAGCTTGTGACCCGCCAGGCGGAAGGCTTCCTTCGCCTGCACTTCGGTCACGCCGGCCACCTCGAACATCACGCGGCCCGGCTTCACTACGGCCACCCAGTACTCCACCGCGCCCTTACCCTTACCCATTCGCACTTCCAAGGGCTTTTTAGTGACAGGCTTGTCGGGGAAAATACGGATGTAGATCTTACCGCCGCGGCGGAAGTGACGGCTCATCACGATACGGCAGGCTTCGATATGGTTCGAACGAATCCAGCCGGGTTCCATGGCAACCATGCCATAGTCACCAAATGCCACATAGTCGCCGCCTTTGGCTTCACCGCGCATGCGGCCACGGAATTGCTTACGGTACTTGGTGCGCTTAGGAAGCAGCATTGGGTCCTCCTTGACGGCGGCGAGCGGTCGGGCGGCGGCGGCCACCTGCAGGACGCTCTCCGCGGTTACGGCGCTCGGCACCGTCTTCGTCACGGCCGGCGCTACGGGGGCCACGGGTCTGACCGGTTTCAGTGCGGCCACCAATCACTTCACCGTTAAACACCAGCACCTTGATGCCCAACTGTCCATAGGTGGTGCTGGCGGTGGCGGTGCCGTAATCGATGTCAGCGCGCAGGGTGTGCAGGGGCACACGGCCTTCCAGCACTTTCTCGGTGCGGGACTGCTCGGCGCCACCCAGACGGCCCGACAGCACCACTTTGCAGCCACGGGCGCCGGATTCCATCACGCGCTGAGCAGCTTGCTTCATGGCGCGGCGGAAAGCGAAACGGCGCTCAATCTGCTCGGCGATACGCAGGGCAACCAGCGGAGCACTGGTGTTGGGGTTGGGAATCTCCGCGACGTTTACGGCCACAGTTCCGGCTTCCACCATATTCTCGATACGCTGACGAATAGCCTTGATGCTCTCGCCGCCTTTACCGATCACGATGCCAGGCTTGGCCGCGCTGATGATCACATTGATCTGCTGACCAGCACGCTCGATCTCGATACGGGCAATACCAGCAGCCTGCAGTTCTTTGTGAACCAGCTGACGGATCTGCTCGTCTTCGCGCAGCAGCTGGCTGTAGTTTTTCTTGCCGGCATACCAGCGGCTGTTCCAGCCACGGGTCACGCCGAGGCGGAAGCCGTTGGGGTTGATTTTATTACCCATCAGTTGGCTCCTTTTTCGCTGACCACGATGGTGATGTGGCTGGTGCGCTTGCGGATGATATTGGCGGCGCCACGGGCACGGGGAATCAGGCGCTTGAGGGTCGGGCCAGCGTCCACGTAGGCTTCCTTGATGAACAGCTGGTCTTCCAGCATGTCGTCGTTGTGCAGCGCGTTGGCCTTGGCCGAGTTCAGCACCTTGCTGATCGGCTCACTGGCAATGTGGGGCAGGAAGCGCAGGATGTCTTCGGCGTCCTGAACGGACTTGCCGCGAATCAGGTCCACGACCAGGCGCACTTTGCGTGGGCTCATGCGCACGTACTTGGCACGGGCAAAGCCCGGCTTGCGCAGCTTGTGCTCCTGCTTGCGCTGCTTCTTGTTGCGGAATTCTGCGGTCTGGGTAGCGGTCATTTCCTCTTGCTCCCTTTGGCATTCTTGTCGGCGCCGTGACCACGGTAGTTGCGGGTAGGGGCAAACTCGCCCAGTTTGTGACCGATCATCTGCTCATTCACAAACACCGGGGTGTGCTGTTTGCCGTTGTGTACCGCGATGGTGTGACCGATCATTTCGGGCACGATGGTCGAGCGGCGGCTCCAGGTCTTGATGACTTTCTTCTCTTTGCGCTCGTTCTGGGTATCCACCTTTTTCAGGAGGTGATCATCCACGAACGGGCCTTTTTTGAGGCTACGGGGCATTCTCTACCCTCCTTTACTTGCGGCCCTTACGGCGGCTGATGATGAAGCGGTCACTGTTCTTGCGCTTGCGGCGGGTCTTGAGACCCTTCGAAGGCTGTCCCCAGGGGCTGACCGGTACACGGCCCGCGCTGGTGCGGCCTTCACCACCGCCGTGTGGGTGGTCCACCGGGTTCATGGCGCTACCACGCTGGTGTGGCTTGCGGCCCAACCAGCGGCTGCGTCCGGCCTTACCCAGCACGATGTTCTTGTGCTCGGCGTTACCGACCGTACCGATGGTGGCGTAGCACTCGGAGTGAATGCGGCGCAGTTCGCCGCTGGGCAGACGCAGGATGACGTAGTCGCCTTCCTTACCCTGGACCTGCACGCTGGTTCCGGCGCTGCGGGCCATCTGGGCACCCTTGCCGGGAACCAGTTCCACCGCGTGCACCACGGCACCCACAGGCACGAAGCGCAGGGGCAGGGCATTACCCAGCTTAGGCTCGGCTTCGGGGCCAGCGTTGACCTTCTGGCCAACTTTGAGGCCTTCGGGAGCGAGGATGTAGCGCTTGACGCCGTCAGCGTAGTTCAGCAGAGCGATACGGGCGCTGCGGTTGGGATCGTACTCGATGGCAGCGACGTTGGCGGTCACGCCAGCCTTATCACGGCGCTTGAAGTCGATGATGCGGTACAGGCGCTTGTGTCCACCACCGATAAAACGGCTGGTGATACGGCCACGGTTGTTACGGCCACCGGTCTTATGCAGGGGCTCGGTCAGGGCCTTTTCGGGGCGCTTTTTGGTCAGGCCCGAAAAGTCGGCCGTGGTCATCTGACGGCGACTGGGGGTATAGGGACGGTACTTCTTAATAGCCATGCTGAATCTCCTTAGACCAGTCCTTCGAGGGCTTCGATCTTCTGGCCATCGGCGAGACGAACCACAGCCTTCTTGCGGTCGTTGCGCTGGCCCATGAAACGGCCCACACGCTTGCGCTTGCCACGGACGTTCATGGTGCTGATACCGACCACCTGGACATCAAAGGCCTTTTGAATGGCACTCTTGATTTCAGGCTTGGTGGCTTTGGGATCAACCCAGAAGCTGTAAACGCCCTGCTCCATTGCAGCGAAAGACTTTTCGCTGACCACGGGGGACTGAATAATGTCGTAGTGGCTCACTGCTGGCCCTCCTCTTCCTGAGCAGGCTCCAGGGCAACCGCGTCAATCACCAGACGGTCGTGACGCAGGATGTCGTAAGCGTTCAGGCCAGCCACCGGCAGGGCAGTGGCCCAGGCCACATTACGGGCGCTGCGCAGAACATTTGCATCGTCAGTGACGATCAAGACTTTTTCGCTGCCGTCCATGCCATTGTCCTTGGCCCACTGCACAAAGCTCTTGGTCTTGCCGTCCAGGTCGTAGCCATCCACGGCGGTCAGCATGCCGGCAGCCTGACGGTCGGCCAGGGCCATGGCCAGACCCAACTGACGCACCTTACGTGGCAGGGTATAGCTGTAACTACGGGGTTTAGGACCGAAGGCCACACCACCGCCTACAAAAGTCGGCACGGTACGGTCGCCGTGACGGGCATTACCGGTGCCCTTCTGAGAGAACATTTTGCGGCCGGTACGGGCCACCTGAGCGCGGGTCTTGGTACTGGCGGTGCCGCGGCGGCGGCCGGCCAGCTGCCAGGTCACGACCTCGTGCAGCACATGGGGGTTCACTTCTGGCAGGTCCAGCTCGATGGAGCGGCCGCCGTTCTTACCAACAACTTGAATCTGCGCCATTACTGGCCTCCCTTAACGGCGCCTCGCAGCACCACCAGGCCGCCGTTGGCTCCGGGAACCGCACCTTTGACCAGGATCAGGTTCTCGTCGGGACGGACTTCAACCACTTCCAGGTTCTGCACTGTTACGCGCTCGTCACCCATGTGGCCAGCCATCTTCTTGCCTTTGAACACACGGCCGGGGGTCTTACGCTGACCGATCGAACCGGGGCGGCGGTGCCACTTCTTGGCACCGTGGCTGGCCGGACCACCGGAAAAGTTCCAGCGCTTCATAACGCCCTGGAAACCTTTACCTTTGCTGGTACCGGTCACATCCACCTTTTCGCCTTCGCTGAACAGGTCCACGCGCACTTCGTCGCCTTCAGGGCTGAAGTCACGGAATTCACGCAGGTAGCGCACCGGGCTTAGGCTGGCCTTTTTCAGGTGGCCCAGCTGGGGCTTGTTCAGGTTCTTCTCTTTGCGGTCACCAAAACCGATCTGCACGGCTTCGTAGCCGTCCACTTCGTTGGTTTTACGCTGCACGACTGGGCAAGGACCGGCCAGAATGACCGTTACTGGTACGGCGCGGTCTTCTTTCCAGATCTGGGTCATGCCGATCTTGGTACCGAGGATGCCCTTCATGCGCCGCCTCCCACCGTCTTGATTTCAATGTCCACGCCGGTCGGCAGGTCCAGGGTCATCAGGCTATCAATGGTCTTCTTGGTGGGGTTCTTGATGTCCACCAGGCGGTTGTGGGTGCGAATCTCGAAGTGCTCGCGGCTGTCCTTGTCGATAAAGGGGCTACGCAGCACACAGAAACGGCGGATACGGGTGGGCAGCGGCACGGGGCCGCTCACGTCTGCGCCGGTGCGGCGGACCGTATCCACGATCTTGCTCGCGGACTGGTCCAGCGCACGGTGGTCGAAACCGCGCAGTTTGATACGAATCTTGGGAGCTACCATTCTCTACACCAGTCCCTTACTTGATGACCTTGGTGACGACGCCAGCGCCGACGGTACGGCCACCTTCGCGGATGGCGAAACGCAGGCCTTCTTCCATGGCGATCGGCTTGATCAGTTCCACAGTGAACTCGACGTTATCGCCGGGCATCACCATTTCTACGCCTTCTTTCAGTTCCACAACGCCGGTCACGTCCGTCGTACGGAAGTAGAACTGGGGACGGTACCCACCGAAAAATGCGCTGTGACGGCCACCTTCGTCCTTGCTCAACACGTACACGTTGGCTTCGAACTGGGTGTGGGGGGGTGATGGAACCGGGCTTGGCCAGCACCTGGCCACGCTCCACGTCATCACGGCTCACACCACGCAGCAGCACGCCCACGTTGTCACCGGCCATACCGCTGTCCAGCAGCTTACGGTGCATTTCTACGCCGGTCACGGTGGTCTTCTTGGTGTCGGTCAGACCGACGATCTCCACTTCGTCGCCCACTTTGACGATGCCACGCTCAACACGGCCGGTCGCCACGGTGCCACGTCCGGTGATGGTGAACACGTCTTCGACGGGCATCAGGAAGGCTTTGTCGGTATCGCGCTCAGGGGTGGGAATGTAGGAGTCGATGGCGTCCAGTAGTTCCCAGATACGGTCGACCCACTCGTCCTGACCACGGGCGGTCTTGGGGTTGGCCTGCAGGGCTTCGAGGCCTTGAGGGCGCTGCCTTTGACGATCGGCAGATCGTCGCCAGGGAACTCGTAGTTGCTCAGCAATTCGCGGACTTCCATCTCGACCAGCTCAAGCAGTTCTTCGTCGTCGACCATGTCGACTTTGTTCATGAACACGACGATGTAAGGCACACCGACCTGACGGGCGAGCAGGATGTGCTCGCGGGTCTGGGGCATGGGGCCGTCAGCGGAGCTGACGACCAAGATGGCGCCGTCCATCTGGGCTGCGCCGGTAATCATGTTCTTGACGTAGTCGGCGTGACCGGGGCAGTCCACGTGGGAGTAGTGACGGTCAGGGGTGTTGTACTCAACGTGGCTGGTGTTGATGGTGATACCACGGGCCTTTTCTTCGGGGCCTTGTCGATCTGGTCGTAGGCCAGGGTTTCGATGGTGTCATCCATGGCCGCAGCGGTGAAAGTGATTGCTGCGGTCAGAGTGGTTTTACCGTGGTCCACGTGGCCGATGGTGCCCACGTTCACGTGGGGCTTGGTGCGCTCAAACGTACCTTTTGCCATAATTACTCTCCTCCAAGCGGTGGCACACACAAAAATGACCCTTTGATCGGGTTTGCCAGAAAAGACAGTCATGCCTTTTTGGGTTTTGCGGCCCACATTGGGTTGATTCTCGCCAGTGACGGTGTCCCGCCTCCTGGCACACGCTACGCAGAGGTTGCGTACCGACGTAAAAGTCTAGCGGATCTGCGACGCAAGGGCAAGGGGTGGCCCTTTTGATGTGCAGACCTCCCCGGATGACAAGTCCTCTCCAGGTGACAGGTGGCTTACTGCTCCAGAGGCCTAAAGCAGCTGCCCTTCCCTAGTTCCATGCCGATTTGACTTCGGCTTCTTTAACTCAGATGTCGGCCAGCTCCTCGCGGTGCCATCCAGCCTCTCCCCTCGGCGGCAGTCCTGCACCCTTCAGCAGCTGCCGGAGGCGGTCCAGCGCCACATTGATGCTGGGGCCTTCGCCGTACATCTTGCAGGCCGAGGGAGTAATCAGCACCTCTGCGCCCCGTTCTCCTTGCACCGCCCGGATCAGGAAGCCTGCTTCGGTGTCTTCGCGCTCCACGGTGACCGAATCGGGAAGACCTTCGCGCTGCGCCATTTCTGTGAGGTTCATGCTCTCTATTGTGCCGCGCCGCGTGCATTAGCGTGAAGCAATGACCCTGTTTGACCCGCCCGCGCCCCTGGCCGAGCGCCTGCGCCCCCAGACCATTGCCGAGGTGGTCGGGCAGACCCACCTGCTGGGACCCGGAAAACCGCTGACCCGGTTGCTGGCGTCGGGCCGCCTCCCTTCACTCATATTGTGGGGGCCACCGGGTGTGGGCAAAACGACGCTGGCAAGACTACTGGCCGGTGAAGTCAGGGCACACTTTATTCAACTTTCGGCAGTCTCGGCGGGGGTCAAGGACGTGCGCGAAGCCGTGACCGAGGCTGAGGGAAGGCGCGGGCGTGGGCAGAAGACCGTGCTGTTTCTAGATGAAATCCACCGCTTCAACAAGGCCCAGCAGGATGCGCTCTTGCCGCATGTAGAGTCAGGCCTGCTGACCCTGATCGGCGCGACCACCGAGAACCCCAGCTTCGAGGTGAACCCGGCGCTGAGATCGCGGGCGCGGACACTGGTCCTGGAGGCGCTGACCCCGGACGACCTACGGGCGCTGATCGGGCGGGCACTGACTGACCCACGCGGGCTGGACGGCGTGGGCATTGAACCGGGGGCGCTGGAGCTGCTGGCCCGCCTAGCTGATGGCGACGGGCGGCGGGCGCTGGGTACGCTAGAGGCAGCGTCCGTGCTGGCCAATCCGGTGGACGAAGCGGCGATCACCGAGGCCTTCGGCAAGCACCTGCCCGCGATGGACAAGGGCGGCGAGGACTTCTACAACCTGATCTCGGCGCTGCACAAGTCGGTACGCGGCAGCCACGTGGACGCTTCGCTGTACTGGCTGGCGCGGATGCTTGAAGGCGGGGCCGATCCCCTCTACGTGGCCCGCCGAATCGTGCGGATTGCCGCTGAAGACATTGGGCTGGCCGACCCACAGGCGCTGCGGCTGGCCGTCGCCGCCCGCGACACCGCCGAGTTTCTGGGCCGTCCCGAAGGTGACTTGGCGCTGGCCCAGGCCGTGGTGTATTTGAGCCTGGCCCCCAAGAGCAACAGCGTATATGCCGCCTGGAAAAAAGTGACCCGCGCTGTGCAGGAAGGCGAAACGTTGCCGGTACCACTACACCTGAGAAACGCCCCCACCGAACTGATGAAGCGCCAGGGCTACGGCAAAGGCTACGCCTATTACTTCGACGATCCAGCAGGGTCATTCGCACAGAATTATTTGCCTGAAGGAACCGAGCTGGACCTGTATCAGCCCGGCCACGAGGGCTGGGAGGGCCGGGTGCAGGAGCGCTGGCGCAAGCTGCGTGAAGCGCATGGGGGAGTTGTGAGTGAGCGCGCGGCTTCCCTCGGCCAGTCAGCGGTTCAGGAAGACTAGGCGGGCTGCCCACCCTGTCAGGATGGCCGCCACTGCCACCCACAAGCCTGCGCTGCTGGGGAGCAGGGTCAGCACCACCGGCCAGGATGTAAGAGGCGCAGTAAAGGCCAGGGTCGGCGCGAAGACCATTACCCCCAGCAGCAAGATCGGCAGCAGGAGGCTCAGCCCGACTCGCCAACGTGGGGCCGCCACTGCCCACGCCTGCCACCGCTGACGTCGGCCTACGGCCCAAAGTGCCCAGGCCAGGGCTACAGCAGCCAACCCCAGCAAAACCACATCCAACCAGAAACTGGGCGAGGACATGGGAACGGCTGGTAGGCCGTGACGCTCACGCAGGAGGTTTAAGGTCAGCAGGGCCGCCGGACCGTTGGTGTCTAGCAACACCGCCAGACCCGTCTGGGTGCTGGGATCGTAAACCACATGCGTGGCGTAGGTGACCAGATTGCCGCCGTGTCCCAGGTAGGGCGGCAGATCAGGCTGTTGGATACGGTACCAGCCCATCCCGTAGTCTCCCGCTGCACCGGGCTGCTGCATCAGGCGTCGCTGCACCGGGGTCAGCAGGGTGGAAGAAGGCGAGAAATTCTCCTGCAGCCAGCGGCCCAGGTCTGCCGCCGAAGCCACGACGTTGCCACTGCCGAGGCAGTTGCTGTGCGGCTCTGTGGCAGGGATGGCCCAGCGCAGGAGCAGGGTGTGTCCCTGAGCCGTCTGAGGCGGAGTTTCAGCACAGTCACCTCTCACCTCGCCCCCCAGCTCTAGCGGGGCGAAGACCTCGGAAGGCAGCAGCTCGGCGTAAGATTGCCCGCTGACCCGCTCGGCGATCAGGGCCAGCAGCGCGTAGTTGACATTGGCGTACTCGAAGCGCTCACCCGCTGCGGCGCTGAGTGGGGCGGCCGCAATGTCGGCCAGCAGCTCGGCAGGTGGCGTAAATGTATGGGTGAGCAATTGACCACTGGCCCCGTCACTCAGGCCCGAGGTCTGGTTCAGCAAATGTCTTACCGTGACCGCAGGCCCGCGTGAATCCTGCCAGACCAGCGGCACATATTGCGTTACCGGGCGGTCCAAATCCAGCTTTCCCTGGTCGGCCAGGCGCAAAATGACAGCGGCAGTAAACGATTTGCTGACCGAAGCGACCTTGAAGCGCGCCTGCGGGGAGACTCCCAGGCTCTGCACCGTCATCTGGCCGCCTTGCAGCACCGCCACCGCCACGCCAGGCACGCCGGTCTGCCGCCGAAATTCCTGCATTTGTGCCTGAACCTGTTCTGGGCTCAGCCAGGACGCCTGCGCCGACCCTAAGCCCCACATCAGGGCCACCAGCACAAGGGCCGTACGCAAAAAACGGAAGCTGTTGTGGCGAGGCATCCAAGTCATACCCGCATGCTGAGGCTAAGCTATGTTCAATGAAACCCGCAGATGAAAATAGTGTGCTGCACGTCCAGACACCTCAGGTTGCCGCCGCTGTGAGCCAGGTAGAACACTTGCGGCGCCTGCGGCACTTCATGACCAACCCAGCGGGGATGACGGTGCGGCAGTTTGCCCAGGCCGTGGGGTGGCCGGATGTGCGGGCCTACCGCCTGGTGCAGCGCTACGAGCAGTTAGGCCTGCTGCGGCTGGTGCGCGAGCAGCCCCGGAGTGGCAAGCCGCTGCGCTACTACCATTGTCCCTACCGTCAATTTTTCATTCCTCTGGCGCTGATGAGCGTCCAGGACTATCTGGACCTCAGCTTTGCACCCTATGAAAGGGCGATGCGTGATCAGCTGGCCGCCGCTGTGAGTGACGGTCCCCTGGCAGTGGGCGGATTCCTGGCCTCAGCGGAGCAGGAACATGCCATCAGCTTGCTCCCTGCCACGCGGGAAGGGCAGCCGTGGAACCCACTACAGCCGGACACCAGCGCTGTGCATTTTGGGCTGGGGCCGCTATATCTGAGCCATACTCAGGCCAAAGCGCTGCAGCTGGACTTGTTGGAACTGTTTGAGCGCTACGGCCAGTTGGACGGCCCCGCACGCTACATGTACCAGGTCATGCTGACTCCGGCTCCAGATAAGAACTAACCCCCCCACCAAGTGGCGAGGGGCATGGGTCAGCTTCAGCGTCAGGACTAAGGAAGTGAAAGTGACAGAAAAGTGTGGTGCTGTGCTAGGTGCTGGGGAAAAAAGTGAAAAGATGACTGTCCCCCCAGTCCCAAGGCTGCGGACAGGCCTCCGCAAGGCGCTAGCCCTCGCCCGCTGCCGCTGACCCACGCCAGGAGTATAGACGCTGACTACTCCAACAGGTCCGTCAGCCAATTGGCCTGTTGCAGCGCCGTGTCCAGCTCGCGGCGGACTTTGGCCAAAGCGTCGATCTGGGTCTGCAACTCACGGATACTCACCGTCGGCACCCAGCGAATTTCGCTGCCACCAAAGCGCTGCTGCTGGACGGAGGCGCTTTCAGCGGTACGGCGCAGGAGTTCCAGCCTTGCGTCCAGCAGGTCACGTTCGGTTAGCGCGTGGGTCAGTGTGCGGCCATCGGCCAGGCGGGTGCTCAGGTTGGTGAGGTGAATGGCGGGGATGAGCCGGCCCAGCCCCGCGGTCAGGTCCGCATGTTCGGCCAGCAGGGCAGCAGGGTCCTCAGCGGGGGCATCGCCTTCTTGCACCAGCACGTTTTGACCCAGGCGGGCGGCCACCTGAGCCAGACGCTTCTGGAGGTCGGCACGGAGAATCAGGGCTTCGGCCAGTTTCATAGGCCTAGCTTAGCCCGTATTCCGTACCCCGGCGCTGACGCCCTGCAAGGTCAGCATCAGCGCATGTTCGTAGCGGTCCAGGCCGCCCGGCTCAGTGCGGGCGCGGCGGAGCAACTCCACCTGAATACGGTGAATCGGGTCCACGTAAGGGTTCCGCAGCCGAATGCTTTCGGCCAGCCGCGGCTCCTGCGCCAACAACTCTTTACCGACCACCTGCCCTACCAGCGTTACGGTCTCGGCAAACGCGTCCTCAAGGTGAGCGGCGAGTGCCTCGCCCTGGGGGCGCCCCTCCCCTTCCAGCAGCGAGACGTAGCGCCGGAAGATGAGGGAATCACTCTTGGCGAGGCTCATCTGGGCGTTGTCCAGCATGGAGCGGAAAAAAGGCCACTCTGCGTACATCACTTGCGCCTGGGGCATTCCGATGGCCCGGAGGCCCTCGCTGAGGCCGTACCAGCCCGGCAGGTTGGCGCGGGTCTGGGTCCAGCTCATTACCCAGGGAATGGCGCGCAGATTACCGAGACTGGGCGCACCAGGGCGGCGCACCGGGCGGCTGGCGATATTCAGGCGGCTGATCTCGTGGATCGGGGTTATGGCCTCGAAGAAAGGCAGGAAGGCCGGGTCGTGCACGAAGGCTCGGTAAGCGGCAGCTCCAGCCGGGGCAGCGCGGTCCATCGCCTCCAACCAACCCTGCGGCGGGGCAGCCGGTGGGCGGGCCGCCGACAGCAATGTCCCATACAGCGCCTGTTCCAGATTGCGGTGGGCCAGGGCCGGGTGGCTGTACTTGTCGGCCAGGGCTTCGCCCTGCTCGGTGATCCGCAGCCCCGCGTCAATGGTCCCTGCTGGCTGACCCAGAATGGCGCGGCCCGCCGGACCCCCCCCACGCCCGATGGACGTGCCGCGCCCGTGGAAGAATCTCCAACGCACCCCCGCCTCACGGCACACCGCGCTGATGTGCCGCTGCGCCTCGTGCAGTGCCCAGTTGGCGGCCAGGAACCCGGCGTCCTTGTTGGAATCGGAATAGCCCAGCATGATTTCCTGTGCGTCCTCGCCCAGATGAGTGCGGTATTCCGGCAAGGTCAGCAGCTCACGCACGGTATCTGGGGCGCGGCGCAGGTCGTCCAGCGTCTCGAACAGCGGCACCGGCAGGATGCGGAACCCCACCTCACGGGCCAGCAGCAGCGGTTCCAGCACGTCACTGACGCTTTCGGACATGGACACCACATAATGCCCGAAGGCCGCCGCGCCCACTTCGCGGGCCGCCGCCTGCACCTCGCGAATGGGGCCGATGGCCGTTTCCAAGTTGTCCGTCAGCGGCTCGCCTGCAGGCCACAGCGGACGGCGCGAGCGCAATTCAGCGCTCAGCAGCGCCAGCTTGTCTGCCTCAGGCAGTGCAGCGTAGTCCTCTGCCACGCCCGCTGCCCGCAGCAGCTCGGCTACGGCCTGCCCGGTCTGCCCGGAATGTTCGCGGATGTCCAGGCTGACCAGATGTTGCCCGAACACACGGGCCAGCGTCAGTGCGGGAAGCAGCAGTTCTTCGGCGGTGCGCCGCTGCCCCGCTGCCAGCAGCTCGCGGTAGATACAGCTCAGCCCGCCGCAAACATCCACCTGCTCACCGCGCTGCACCGCCTGATACAGCGCCAGCAGCGCCTGACGGTAGCCGGGCTGCTCGCCTTCACCTTCCAGGTCTTCTTGGCTCACGCTGGCGTAGGCACGGCGCAATTCGCCAGCCAGCAAATCACGCGCCCGCTCGCGGTGCAGCGCCAAGGCCTCGCGGGTGGCCTGCGGCGTCACGAAAGGGTTGCCGTCACGGTCCCCGCCCATCCATGAGCTGAAGCGCAGCGGGACCTGGGTGTCTAACCCGGCAGCTCCTGTCACCCCATAGACCTCTTGCAAGGCACGGCTCAGGTCGCGCTCCAGAGCAGGTAGCGCCTCCGCAATGGGGCCGATGTAGGTCAGCCCCGCCTTGACCTCATCCTGCACGGTGGGGCGAATCCGGCGCAGTTCCGGCGTCCCCCACAGCGCTTCGATATGCGCCAGCACCCGCTCCTGCGCCCCGGCACGCTCCAGCCCCGGCAATTCCTGAGCGATCCGTTCAAGGTGCTGGCGTACTGTGCGGCGCCGCATCTCGGTAGGGTGAGCGGTAAAGGTCAGTTCCAGCCCCACCCGCGCGATCAGCTCCTGAACCTCCCCGGCACTCATCCCCTGATCTCGCAGCTCCTGTACGGCCCGCAGCAAGCTCTGTGGGCGTGGGTCCTGACGCTGCCGTAGGGCGCGGACCCGCTCATATTCCTCTGCCAGATTCACCAGCTGGAAATACAGACTGAAGGCCCGCGCCAAGTCTGAGGCCTCCGACTGGTTCAGGCCTCGCAGCAGCTTATCCAGCTCGGTGGGGTCGCCACCGGCGCGCACCTCCCGCACCAGTGCCCGCGTCCGTTCGACCAGCTCAAAGAAAGCCTCGCCCCGCTGCTCACGCAGCACCTGCCCCAGCCAGCGGCCCAGCATACTCACATCCCGGTTCAGCGTCACCTGTTTGCCCCTCGTCGCATGTTGATCTGCCTCCAGCAGTGTCTTAGCACGAAATGGAAAACCGCAGTGACTGACTTCCCCATTCTCCGTCCTACACGTGTAGAAATTCCGTTTTACCAAGTCACTTCTGACCGTGTGATGAGGAGTACAATAGGCCCGTTTGCCCATCCGGTGGCTTGAGCTGTGGCCTGTGCCTGCCGGACCGAAAGGATATGGATGACCAGCCGCCTCCCCCCCGCCCTGAGCAAGCTTTTGCCCGGCAAGTTCTCGCCCCGCCGCTTCAGCCCGGCCCAGCTGATCGCCCTGACTTTCGGCGCCGCCATTCTGGTAGGGACACTGCTGTTGTGGCTGCCGGTCAGCCTGGAAGCGGGGCAGCGCATCACGCTGCTGCAGGCACTTTTTATGGCCACCAGTGCAGTGTGTGTCACTGGGCTGGCCGTAGTGAACCCTGGCACCACCTTTTCTGGCTTCGGTGAGGGCGTCCTGCTGCTCCTGATTCAGTTTGGCGGCCTGGGCCTTGTCACGGTGGGGACCATGACGGCGCTGCTCTTGCGCCGCCGGGTGGGGGTGCGGAGCCGCCTGAATGCTGCCCAGCAGGTGAACACGCCCTTTCTGGGAGACGCTCCCCGGCTGGTCCGCACCGTTGTCTTGAGCGCTCTACTGATCGAATTGGTCGGTGCAGCGCTGCTGGCCCCTGACTTCATTGCCCGTGAGGGACTGGGCCAGGGGCTGTACTACGCGCTGTTTCACTCGGTCAGCGCCTTCAACAACGCCGGGTTCAGCCTATATGCCACTGGGCTGACTGGACTGGTGGGTGACCCGCTGATCAATGTCTTTATTCCACTCCTGATCATTCTGGGCGGGACGGGCTTTCTGGTGCAGGTCAACGTGCTGGAGTGGCTGCAAGACCGCCGCAATAAGTTGACCACCAACACCCGGATTTCCCTCACCATGATGGCCTTTTTGCTGCTGACCGCGCCGCTCTTGTTCGGAGCAATGGAGTGGAACAACCCGGCCACCCTAGGCGGCCTGCCACTGGGTGAAAAGCTGATGGCCGCCTGGTTTCAGGGCGTGACGCCACGCACTGCCGGCTTCAATACGCTGGACTACTCGCAGATGACTTTCGCCGCACTGTTCTACACCATGCTGCTGATGCTGATCGGCGGCAACTCTGGCTCAACCGCTGGGGGCATCAAGACCAACACCATCTTCGTGATGGCACTGAGCGCTGTGGCCCTGATCCTGGGCCGCAAAAATGCAGTGGTGTTCGGGCGGCAACTGGGCACTGACACCATTCTGAGGGCCATGAGCGTGGGGCTGCTCAGTCTGATTCTGCTCGCGCTGGGCATCCTCTTGCTGCTGGTCTTCAATAAGCCTGACGGAGCAGGTGGCCTACTGTTTATCCAACTGGTCTTTGAGGCAGTCAGTGCCTTTGCCACGGTGGGCCTGAGCATGAACGCCACACCGCTGCTGAACCCGGCCCAGGACATCATCATTATTGCGCTGATGTTCTTGGGACGCATCGGCCCACTCACGCTGGCCGTGGCCTTTATGCAGCGTGAATTGCCACCCCCAGTCCGCTATCCCGAAACCAACGACGTGCTGATCGGCTGATTTACCCGGCTTTTCTACACGATAAGGATAGGCGCTGCATTAACGGCCCATACACCGCGCAGCCGCTACAGTAATGCACCGATGACCCAAGGGATTGGGGACATCTGGGGGAGAAAGCACACCTTGAACGAACTGGCACAACGGGCCGAGAAAATGGCCGAGAAACTCATCTCCGACCGCCGCGTGCGGGCCGTAGCTGCTGCAGGCAGCTTCGACACCGACGACGCCTGGTCTGGGAGCATCCCCACCTTCGTAGCGTTTGAGCGGGGCGTGAGCAGCGTGCAGGACGACACACGGACTGGCATCCGGGTGATCCGCTTTCCTTACGAACAGCTGGAGCGCTGGCGCGAATGGGATGAGATCCGCTCTGAAGCGCCACTGGGCCTGCTGGCGACCAGCCGAGCCTTATACGATCCCACCGGCTACTTTGCGCGGATCCAGCGGCAACTGTGGAATCTCAGCGACGAGCGCCGGGCCGACTGGCGTGAGGAAACCCTGCGGTCTGTTAGTGAGGAACTGACGGCTGCCAAACAGAGCTTCCGGGCAGGTGGTGCCGGCCCTGCCGAACAGATCACCGCCCTGGGTGAAGCCCGCCGCTGGGCCACCGAGCAGCTCTATCCGGCCCTGCTGACCCACGCGGGCCTGTGGCCTGAATTCGAATTGCGCTTGCCGCATGCCTGGCGGGCCGCCGCTGGTCTGAAATTTCCCAAGTCGGTCTATCTGCTGGAACAGCTGTATGGCTTCGGGGGCCGCGACGAAGCCCGCGCCGCGCTGCTGGCGACCCGTGGCCTGAAGATGATGACTCAGGAAAAGCAAGCCCGCGCCGCTGCCGAAGCCGGCTACTACGATGGCACCGTCCGTTTTCTACGCGACGAGACTTACCTACACCACCGCGAAGACATCGCCCGCTGGCCTCACCTGTCGGGCATGCGCCAAAACAAGCTGAGTGTGTTGCTGGGCATCACCCGCTCTCCACTGGGGCCAGCGGCACTCAAGGTAGCCGAAGAATTGATCGGGGCTGTACGCGAAGGGGAATAGGCTCATTCTCTCTAACCAATAAAAGACCGCCCCGAAGGGCGGCTCTTTTTTGGCTGGGAGGCCAGACTTATTTCTCGGCGTGAACAACCAGCTTCAGGGGGATGCTCACCTCAGGGTGGGCCTTGTAGCTGATGTCGTACTCGCCAATGTCCTTGACGGCTTTGGGCATTTCGATTCGGCGGCGGTCTACGTCGAAGCCCAGACGGTCCAGAGCATCGGCCACGTCGCTGGAGGTCACAGCGCCGTACACTTTGCCTTCGCCGGCGCGGACGCTCAGCTCGATGGCAACGTTTTCCAGGCGGCTGGCCAGATCCTCAGCACCAGCTTTCTCCTCAGCCATGATCTTCTGGCGACTGCGGATGCGTGCCTCCAGGGACTTCATGTTGGTGGAGTTGGCCGGAACGGCCATACCTTTGGGAATCAGGAAGTTGCGGGCATAGCCGGGCTTGACGCTCACCACGTCACCGATCTGGCCCAGCTTGCCGGGTTCAAGAAGAATCACTTGCATGGCTGCGCTCCTTACTTCCGGACCAGCTTCTCGGTGTAAGGCAGCAGGGCCATTTGACGCGCGACCTTGATGGTCTGCGAAATGCGGCGCTGGTGCTTGGCCGAGAGGCCCGTGCGGCGGCGGGGAAGAATCTTGCCAGTGTCGCTTACGAAGCGGCGCAGCATCTTCACGTCTTTGTAGTCGGTAATTTCCAGTTCGCCGATGGAAAAAGGATCCACTTTCGGCTTGCGGGGGCGCTTGGGGCCTTTCCCGCGGGGTTTACGGTCTGGTCGGGTCATGGTTGGTCCTTTGTTGGATGGGCCGAGTTTTCAGGTCGGGCGGGCGCTAAGAATTTGGCTCAGGGGCGGCCCTTCGCCAAAACGGTGACTCGCTCTCGCTCGTGCCTGGGCTTTTGGCCCAGGCGGACCGTTAAAACGGCATATCGTCTTCTTCTGGCGGAATATCATTGAGGCCTTGATCAATATCTAAGCCCCCCGAACGGTTCCCCATGCCAGCTCCGCCGCTTCCGCTATAGGAAGAAGGGGCTGAATACGCGGCACTGCCCGCAGCCTGACGGGGTGCAGCGGGGGAGGTCGCGGCGCTGCCAGCGCCCGCACCTCGGGACAGGGCTTCGACTCGCGTCGCCTCTACTTTGGTACTGCTGCGCTTGTTGCCTTCTTTGTCGGTCCACGACTCGTTCATCAGGCGGCCCTTGACCAGCACAGGATCACCTTTTTGCAGGTTCTGCATGGCTTCGGCCAGTTCACGCCACAGGGTCACGTCGATCCAGTGCACTTTTTCCTGCTTTTCGCCGGAGCGGTCCGTCCAGTTTTCATTGACGGCCAATCCCAGGCTCAGCACAGCGTCTCCGGCAGGGGTGTAACGCAGTTCCGGTTCGCGGGTCAGGTTCCCCACCACCAGCACTTCGTTCATGCCTCCAGCCATCCGCACACCACCGCCAGCATCTTCAGTCAGCGGAGCCTGTCCGGCCAGCTGCTCGATGCGGAACGCCTTAATGCGTACCATGCTGCGTTTGCCACCTTCGGGAGCGTCCCAAGCGTTGTACTCCAGGCTACCTTCAACCAGTACAGGGTCGCCGGCGCGGTAGCCGCGCTCGCCCTGCCACTCGGCGGGTTTTCCCAGAATAGAAACGCGGTGGTAAAACGGCAGTTGACGTTCTTTGCCGTCATGTCCCACGATGTGATCTTCACCGGCTACCGTCGCCTCAAAGACGGCCAGGCCACTCTGGGTGTAGCGCAGTTCGGGGTCACGGGCCATTGCACCAATCAGAAAAACGTGATTCATTCCTCGGGCCATAATCATCTCTCCTTTTACGTCGCTAGCAAGCTAACAAGGGTCTTATATGTCATAGGCTAGCGGCCCTGAAATCCCTGTCCTCCACCCTGGAGGCGGGTCAAATGAAGCATAGTATGGATTGATTATTATGTCAATGACATAATTGGGCAAGCAAGCTTAATCCAAGTCGGAGCTTAAGCGCTCTTCTTGGTTTTCCACTCGGGACGGTCTTTGACCACCAGCACGCGGTACACGTTGTCGCGCAGACGCAGGTTGCTGGCAATGTCTTTTTCAGGGTTGCCCGACGCGTTGATGGTGTACATCAGGTAGTAGCCTTCGCGGGTCTTGTTGACGGCGTAGGCCAGGCGGCGGTTGCCCAGTTCGTCCAGGTTGGTGACTTCACCACCAGCATTCTCAATGGCGCGGCTGATGAAGTCTTTTTCGATCTCCACCTGCTCGGCGCTGATGTTGGGGTTCAAAATCAGGTTCAGGTCGTATTGTGCCATTTTTCATTCACCTCGCTTTCTGCTGCGGGGGCGGGGTCAGCCGCATGGGGCCGCCTCGCCTCGCGGCGCAACTGCAGATTATAGCAGGTTTGAATTTGCGTAAGCGGCCTGGGCCACAGCTCCTGAACTGGCCAGGGTCGCCGGCAAGGGCAAAAGCCAAACTACCCGAAACAACGGCAGAATAGCCACAATTGAAACCAAAGTCACTCTAGAGTAATGCAATGACTGCGCCGCTCAGTGATTTTCCTCCTGCACCCCTGGCCCCAGAGACAGGCCCCCTCAGCCCTCCTGCCCTGCTGGGACTGGGACTGTGCTTGCTGGCGCTGGCGCTTCAGGCTTATATGCGGCTGTTCCTGACGCTGCCGGTCATCGGTGACGCCGTGCGGCTTAGCCCCGGCCTGAGCCTGGGCGCGCTGGCCACGGCATTGCTAACGCTGGTCTACTGGCGGCGCGACTGGCTGAGTACCCCGCTGCGGGCAGCCCTGGCCCCCTTGCTGGGAGCCGTCACCGCCCTGCTGATTCTGAGCGCGCCGCAGTTGATGGTCGCCAAAATTGAGCAGCAGCAGGGCGCAGAGCTGATGCAGTTGCAAAATGTCGTTCTGAGTCCCGGTCCAGCGGCGCTGCCGGGAACCACGGTGGTCGGGAACGCTATTGTGCGCATGCCCGACTCTGAGGCGTCCACGCCCGTCAGCGAACGCCAGGTTCAGGGCCTGATCACCACCGATATCCAAACCCATATCTCCGGCTGGCCCTTTTGGACGCTGCTGGTGCTTGCGCCGGGGCTAGGTGTTATTCTCCAGCGTCATCAGACTCGCCGATCCGTCCCTGCAATTTAAGGAAACCACGGCTCTGGCTTCATTCAGCTCGCCCAGCGCTGCGCCATACTGCGCATATGGCCCGACTCAACCGTATAACCAAGACTGCGGCGCGTGGCAGCCGCGCCAGCAAGTTCCGCACTCTGATGGTGCTGGCCCCCGTCGCCCTAGACCTGATCACCCGCTACCGCGCCTCGCAGAAAGCCAAACGGGGCCGCTTTTATCAGCCCAGCCGGCGCGAGAAGATGCTGGACTCGCTGCTGGACCAGGCCAACCGCCGTTTTGGACGCGGGAACAACACCAAGCGGCGCGGCTTTTTTTGAGCCGTGCCCAGTAGGATCACACCCTCTCCCTGCGGAGGAGTTTTTTTCGTGCCTCGTCTGAGCTGAACCAACCGTACTTCGGCTCTATGGAACGACAAGCGGCTGACTGATGCTGTAGCACCTCTGCACTGACCACGCCAGCAGGGACATATCTGGGGCGAGCGCGGGACTCATCACCAAGCAGCTTTGAGATACCCCAAGTAGGCCCAACCGACGGGCTGGCCCCGCAAGAACTGACCAGAGCAGTGGCCGCTGCCGCCTACTCCTTGGGGCCATTCGGCGGCAGCAGATTCCGCCCTCAACTCAGCGCCAGCGCTCGGGCAGCGGGTAGACGTTCCACATCCGGTCCACCCGGTCCTTGATCTCCTGACTCATCACGATCTTGGGCGGCCACTCGCGCACAAAGCCTTCTTCGGGCAGCTTGCGTGCGCCGTCCCAGGCCAGCAGCGTGCCGGCGTGTGCAGGCAGCGTCCAGACATCACGCTCGGCGTCAATGTTGTTCAGTACCGTCCACCACACATCACCTAGGTCGCGCACATCGGTCTGCTCGTCGCAGATCAGCAGGTGGCGTACGCCCGCCGCCGCCGGATGCGCCGCAAAGGCCTCGGCCAGTTCGCGGGCCTGCCCAGCATGGGTCTTGTCGAGGGCTGCAATCCAATAACCGTCCGGAGTCTGCCACTGGTCCAGCACGCCCTCAAATGCGGGCAAATCGGCGCTGGCCTGCGGCACAAAGGCTTCGGCGGTCACATCGTCGGCCTGATCCTCGCGGCTGCTCACAGCGCTGCCCACTTCTTCGGGGCGCTTGGTGGTCGCGTCGATAATCAGCTTGCCGCCGTAGCCCCAGCCCCGGCTGGAATGATCCAGCACGTCAATCGGGCCACGGGTGGTCAGGGTGTCGCGGCCCGGCTGGGCCTTGGCGGTCACTTCGCGCCACACGGCGTCCAGGTCGGTCACGCGTACGCCTTCATCGACCACCACGATCACTTTGGCGTTCATCATCTGGCCCAGGCCGAAGAGCCCGTTGGCGACCTTGTAGGCCTGACCGGGGTACTCCTTGCGGATAGAGACCACCACCAGGTTATGCGCCACGCCCGCCGGGGGCATGTGATAGTCCACGATTTCGGGAATGATCAGCTGCGCGGCAGGCAAAAACAGCCGCTCGGAGGCTTCGATCAAGTAAGCGTCTTCCATCGGCGGGCGGCCCACGATTGTGGAGGGATAGACGGGATTGCGGCGCATGGTCACGGCGGTGACGTGAAACAGCGGGTAGAGGTCCGGCAGCGTATAAAACCCGGTGTGGTCGCCAAACGGCCCCTCCATCACCCAGTCTTCCTGGGGGTCCACATAGCCTTCAAGGACAAATTCGGCGTTGGCGGGAACCTCAACGTCCACCGTCACGCCCTTCACCACCGGGTAGCGCTCGCCGCGCAGATAGCCTGCTACCGCGAACTCGTTCAGTCCCGGTACGGGCGGGATAGGGGCGGTGGCCGCGTAGATCAGCGCTGGATCGCCACCGATCGCCACCGCCACTTCCAGTCGTTGGCCCAGCCGCTTGGCTTTTTCCAGATGCCGGGTTCCGGTCTTGTGGCGCTGCCAGTGCATCCCGGTGGTGTTCTTGCTCATCACCTGCATGCGGTACATCCCCATGTTGCGCTCGCCGGTTTCGGGGTCGTGGGTAATAACCAGCGGCAGGGTAATAAAGGGGCCGCCGTCTTCGGGCCAGCACTTTTGCACCGGGATGCGGCTCAGGTCGACCTCGTCGCCACGCCAGATCACTTCCTGCACCGGGGCCGTCCGCATCCGCCGGGGCGGAAGCTTCATGGCGTCACCCAGTTTGGTGACATTGCTCAGCAGACCCAGACGGCTGCCCCCGCCGCCCAGGTCGATCAGGGCGCGGATCTTGCGGGCCAGTTCGTCCAGGTCGTCTACGCCCAGCGCCAGTGCCACCCGCTCCCGCGTGCCTAGCGCGCCGATCAAGAGCGGGAACTCCGAGCCGATCACGTTCTCGAACAGCACCGCCGGGCCGCCCTGCTTGACCAGTCGGTCCGCGATCTCGGTGACTTCAAGGTCACGGGACACTGGAGCGCTGACACGCAGCAACTCGCCCCGGCTCTCAAGCAGCTGCATGAAGGACTGAATGTCGGGAAAAGCCATAGGCCACAGCATAGGGGGAGAGGGGCCGGCACTTCCGAGGCCGACTGTCCCACTTACCTCCGTGCCGGGACAACTCCGAAGGGAATCTCAACGAGTTAGAGCGGGCTGGCACTCCGGGGCAGGCGCATCACCTGGCCCCAGTAAGAGGTCATCAGCCGCAGCATGTCGGTGTATTCCTGAAACGAGTTGGGCTTGACCAGATAGCCGCTGGCGTGGGCCTGATAGGCCCGCTGCACGTCGTCGGCGTGGTCGGAGGTGCTCAGTACCAGCACGGGAATGTCACGCAGACGCTCGTCTTGCTTGGCCTGCTCCAAAAAGGCATGACCGTTCATGACCGGCATATTCAGGTCCAGCACGATCAGATTGGGCCGCAGGGCCTGGCTGTCGTGAAAGGCCTCCGGGTCATCCAGGCTGTTCAGGTAATCCAGAGCTTCACGGCCATTGCGCATGTGTACCACTTTGGCGTGGGCCGCCACCTCACCCAGCAACTCCTGAAACAGCTCAGCGTCGGCCTGCTCGTCCTCTACCAGCAGCAGGCACAACGATGGAGAGGCAGGATCAGATAAAGGCATAACGCGCAGTATAGTGCATATGTGGACGCCCTTAATCAACCGCTACGATTTGCGGCGGCAGCCTTCGATGCGCTATCGGCCCATGTGGCCATCCTGGATAGCGCGGGGCGAATCATTTTGGAAAACCGGATGTGGCGCAGGTTCTCGTGCGACAACGGAGAGATTCAGACACTCGGCAGCAATTATCTGGCGGTCTGCGAAGCCACCACCGGCGACGACGCCATCACGGCGCGGGCCACGGCGCGCGGCATCCGGCAGGTGCTGAGCGGTGAGCGCGAATTGTACGAACTGGAATACCCCTGCCACTCGCCCAGTGAGGAGCGGTACTTCGCGGTGCGGGTCACTGCCTTTGACCAGGACGGTCAGCGTTACGCACTGGTGGCCCACGAGAACATCACTCGCCGCAAAAAAGCTGAGCTGGAAGTGCAGCTGCTGAACGAGGAGTTAGAGCAGCGCGTGCGTGACCGCACTGCCCAACTGAACCGCTCCAACCGCGAGCTGGCCCAAATGGCGCAGGTGGCCTCGCATGACCTGCAAGAACCGCTGCGGATCATCAGCAACTACTCGGATCTGCTGACCCACCGCTTCGGGGATCAGCTCAGCGAGAAAGGAAGCGGTTACATTCAGCACATTCAGCACCACACCGGGCGCGCCCGCAACTTGGTGCGTGCCCTGTTGGAACTGACCAGTATCGCCCCACCACAGCAGATGGGAGAGGTGAATCTGAAGGAGGTGTGGAACAATGCCTGGGACGACCTGCCGACTGAGATGCAGCAACAGACCGAGGTGAATGTCGGACCGCTCCCCACAGTCAGGGGGGATCCGCAGCAACTGCGCTCGGTGCTGTCACAGCTGCTGGACAACGCCGAGCAGTTCCGTGCTGAGCACCCCCTGCGCCTAGAACTGATCAGCAAGGAAGCTGAAGACGGCCACATGGTCCAGATCGGCCTACGGGACAACGGGATGGGCCTTCCCGAAGGCATCGGCGATCAGACCGACGAAGCCTTCGGACTGTTTCGGCGGCTGCACATCTCCGGCGTGGCCGGACACGGCACCGGACTGACCATCTGCGAGAAGATCGTGGGCTTTCACGGCGGCGACATCTGGCTGGAACCGAACGCCGACCAGGGCCTAACTGTCTGGATGACCCTGCCGCGCTGGACAGGCGAGCAACAGCTTTCTCAGCCAGCCTGAACTGAACCCCGTCAGTCGGGCGTAGTCCCAGCGGCCTGATGGTCCTGCTCGGCGAACTTGCTCCGCAGGGCCAAAGCGCTGGCGGGCGGCACCATGTTGTCCACTGGGCCACCATAGCTGGCCACTTCCTTGACCATGCTGGAGCTGACATAACTCCAGTGGGTGGCCGCCATGACAAATACCGTCTCTACCCCACCAATCTCGCGGTTCAGGTGGGCGATCTGGAGTTCATACTCGTAGTCGCTGACCGCCCGCAGACCGCGCACGATGATGCCGTGGCCCTGCTCCTGCATGTAATCCACCAGCAGCCCCTCGAACGAATCCACCGTGACGTTCGGCAGATGGGCTGTCGCTTCACGCAGGATCGCCAGCCGCTCCTGCAAGGTGAACAGATGCCGTCCAGATTTGCGGGCATTGTGCATCACCGTAACCGTGACTTGGCCGAACATCCGGCTGGCACGTTCCAGCACGTCCAGGTGGCCGTTGGTGATGGGGTCGAATGATCCGGGAAAGACGGCGTTCATGCAACGCTCAGAGTAGCAGGCACAGGAGGGCACTGTGGCACTCCCCAAGGGAACTAGGTTGCCGCCCTGTCCTCCGCTGCCCCGCTCTCGCTGCGCGTATACAAGCTCAGCGCGTTGCTGCCGTAATAGCGCGTATCCAGATCGAATCCAGGGACCTGGGGTGGCTTGACCCGGCGCTCGTGCTGCGCGATCAGGAGGCCACCAGGAGCCAGGGCCGTGGACTGAAGAATCTGTTCGATCAGAGCAGGAATGTCCTGCTCGTAGGGCGGATCGCTGAAGACGATGTCGGCCGGGGGCAGGCGTCCGATTTGGCCTGCCGCGTCGCCCTTGATGATCCTCACCTCGCGCCAGAGGTCCAGGTCACGGGCATTTTGCTCCAGGGCCTTGACGCTGCGGCCTTCTTTTTCGATCAATGTGACGCGGTAGCCCCGGCTGGCCGCCTCCAGCCCGATGGCCCCACTGCCGCCGTGCAGGTCCACAAACGTCACCGGCTGGGTGCCTCCCGGGGGGCGCCGACTGTGCAGCAGATCAAAGAGGCTCTTGCGAATACGCGCACCGCTGGGGCGGGCCGATTCGGGGACCTTGAGGGGGCGGCCCTTGGCGACACCACCGAGAATACGCAGGCTCATGTGGGGCAGCATACAGAATCACCTCTACCCACGGAACGACGAACGAAGGGCAGGCCCTCAGTTCACAGAGCACTGAGCTGAGGGCCAAAGGTGGGTCATGGGGCACGCCGCCCCGCCTGGCCTGCTATAGTGGTCAGAGATGCCCGACTACGACCTGATTGTGATGGGAGCTGGACACAATGCCCTGATCACGGCAGCCTATGCAGCCCGCGCCGGGCTGAAGGTTGGGGTGTTCGAGCGGCGGCACATGGTTGGCGGCGCGGTCAGCACTGAGGAGCTGGTGCCTGGCTACCGCTTCGACTACGGTGGCAGCGCCCACATCCTGATTCGGCTGACACCGGTTGTGCGGGAACTGGAGCTGAGCCGCTTCGGGCTGCACTACCTGGAGCTGGACCCGCTGTTTCACGCGTATGACGGCGAAGGCCAGCCCTGGTATGTCTGGCGCGACCCGGAACGCACCGCCGCCGAGCTGGACACACTGTTTCCCGGTCAGGGCGAGGCCTACCGCCGTTTCCTGCGCGACTGGACCCCCTTTGCTGAGGCTGTCTCAGACCTGTTCATGCAGTCACCCGGTCCACTGGAACTGGGACGCATGGGGATGAAAGCAACCGGCAAAGGCCAGAACGCCGCCCGCAACCTGGCGCGGATTCTGCGGCCTTACGGCGAAGTGGCCCGTGAATATTTCAGCGAGGAGCGGGTCAGTGCCCCGCTGAGCTGGATGGCGGCCCAGAGCGGTCCCCCACCTTCCGATCCGCTCAGCGCACCCTTTTTGCTATGGCATCCGCTGTACCACAAGGGCGGCGTGGCACGGCCCAAGGGCGGCAGCGGCGGCCTCACAAAGGCACTGGCGCGGGCCATAGAGGCGTACGGCGGCGAGGTGCATGTGAACGCCCCGGTGCAGGACATCCTGGTCGAAGGTGGCCGGGCGGCAGGTGTGCGCCTGGAGAGCGGCGAGGTATATACGGCGCGGGCCGTAGCCTCAGGGGCGCATATCAACTGGACGGCGAAGGCCCTGCCCGCCGAATATGTGCCCCAAGCAGCGCGGGACGTGCGGGTGGGCAACGGCTTTGGGCTGATTCTGCGCCTGGCACTGGACGGTCAGGTGCAGTACCGGCACGGTCAGGATGAGGGTCGCACGGGCCTGGGGCTGCTGATCAAGGATGAGCGGCAACTGATGAAGGGCTACGGTGAATACTTGGCGGGCGAGCCGACCCGCGACCCACCCATCATTGCCATGAGTTTCAGCGCGGTAGACGACTCGCTGGCCCCGCCCGGCAGCGACGTGCTGTGGCTGTGGGCGCAGTACTACCCCTACGAACTGGCGCAGGGCAACTGGACTGAGCGCACTGCTGAGGCCCGCGACTCTGTGCTGAACGCCTTCGAGCACTATGCCCCCGGCACGCGGGAGAGAATCGTGGGTGAACTGGTTCAGACCCCCGAGTGGCTGGCCCAGCACCTGCATCTGCCACGCGGCAACGTGATGCACCTGGAAATGACGATGGACCAGATGTTTTCCTTACGGCCCTGGCTAGGTGCGGGCATGTACCGCTGGCCGGGCCTGAAGAACATGTACCTGACCGGTGCCAGCACCCACCCCGGCGGCGGCATCATGGGCGCGTCGGGGCGTAACGCAGCACGGGTCATTGTGGCTGAACTGACGCGGCGAGGGTGGAGATGAGGTTCGGGGCTCCCTTTAGGCTGACGGCTCGGCTCTGGACCTTCCGCCGCTGCGGAGTTGCCGGATGACTCCCCTCCTCCAGCGTTCCCTGCTGGCCTTCGCGGCCCTGGGCCTGGCCTTTGCCGGGGTGCTGCTGGTCTTGGGACTGGGGCAACCGCTGGGCTGGGGACTGGTGGCGCTGGGGCTCCCACTGGCTGGGGCACTGGCACTGGCCGGGGACCACCTCGGCGCAGGCTTTGGCCCCACCTTGCGCCGCCGCGCTACTGCACTGAGCCGGCAGACACAGCCCTGGCTGTGGTTGCTGGCCTTGTATCTGCTGCTCAAGGTTCCGGTGCCCCTGTGGCCGGACGGATTCATGGTTCTGGCGACCCTGAGCACGGCAGCTTTGTTCGCTTCAGCGCTGCTGTGGGCCGCCGAGCGGGTGGGCTGGGCGCGGGCACTCGGCGCGGCGGCACTGTGCTTCGGTGGGGGCTTTGCCGCCGAATACCTGGGCAGCCGCACTGGGATTCCATTTGGTGACTACACCTATGCGGGCGCACCAGGGCCGACCCTGCTGGGGGTGCCGTTGCTGGTCCCGCTGGGTTGGTTCGCGCTGACGCTCGCGGCGCTGCGGCTGGGCGGTGGCCGCCCACTTCTGGCTGCACTGCTGTTGGTTGCCTGGGACGTGGGGTTGGAACCGCTGATGACGGCTCAGGGCTTCTGGACCTGGCACGACTCCAAGCCGCTCTGGGCCGGTGCCCCGCTGCAGAACTTTCTGGGCTGGTGGGCGGTGGGCGGCGCGTTGGCCTGGGCGGTGACCCGCCTCACGCCGGAGCTGCTGCGCCGGGAGCGTGGCCCTGACCTGTCCTGGGCTTACCTCACCGAACTGTTTATGCTGCCGGGCGGCCTGCTGTTGCTGGGGCAGCCGGTGGCAGCAGGGGTCACACTCGTGGCAATGGGGACAGCGGCACTCCTGGCCCGCGCCCTTGCCCCCTCTCCCGCTAGAGTGGCCGCCTGATGCCCTCAGCTTTTCCCCGACAGGACGACTTTCCCTGGGTGGCCCCGCTGCTGCGCGCCACCATCCAGCGTGACCTGCGACGCAGCTTGAGCGGGTGCTGGGTCTATGGTGCCTTGCCCGAAGGGGGCGCGGTGCTGGCGGCCAACCACACCACCTGGTGGGATGGCTACTTGCTGCTGCATCTCGGCTGGGAATACGGCCACGCGGCCCGCATCATGATGAATGCCCCGGAGCTGGGCCGCTTTCCCTTTTTGCAGCGCATTGGCTGTACGCCGCCGCAGCGTAGGCGTGAGCTGGCCCGCGCCGCGCAGGGAGGCGAGTGGGTGATGATTTTCCCTGAAGGAGCGCTCCAACCCGCTGGCCCGCTGGCCGCCATTCAGCCCGGCGCTGCCTGGCTGGCGCGCACGGCGGGCGTGCCGCTCATCCCTGTGGCCCTCCGGGTCGTCTCACGGGCGGGGCGCACCCCCGGCGCCTATCTGCGCTTCGGGCCGCCCTGTGCACCACAGGACCTGGCCAGGGCGCTGCAAATCGAGCTGGATGCCCTAGACCGCGATCTGGCGGCAACATCTCCCCACCTGCCGCCAGCGGGATACTTGGCCCTGTGGTATGGGCAGCGGGCCGAGCAGCGCCAGACCCCGGCCTCACGTCTGCTGACCAGGTTGACAGGAGACCAGGTATGAGCCTGCGCCAAGCCGCCACTGCTGCTGCCTGGGGTCTTCTGGCCTACAAACTGGGCACGCTGCTGGTGAATGCCGTGACCTTTCCACGTCTCAGCCACACCCAGCCGCACGCAACTCTGCCGGACGTTTCAGTGCTGATCCCGGCCCGCGACGAGGCCCGTAACCTGCCGCAGACCCTGCCCGGCTATCTGGCGCAGGGCGCAGGCGAGGTGCTGTTGCTGGACGACCACAGTACGGACGAAACCGCGGCGCTGGCCCAGGCGGCAGGTGTTACCGTGCTGCAAGGACAGTCTTTGCCGTCCGGCTGGCATGGCAAACCTTGGGCCTGTCAGCAACTGGCAGAAGCGGCGCGGGGGGATCTGCTGGTCTTTACCGACGCCGACGTGACGTGGGAGCCTGGCGCGCTGGCCGGGGCACTGGACTATTTCCGGGAGTCGGGCGCCGACCTGATGACCGTCTGGCCGCAGCAGGACAACCGCACGCTGGGCGAGCGGCTGCTGACTCCCCTAGTGGACGACGTGCTGCTGACGCTGCTGCCCTGGCCGGTGCTGAACATTCCGCACCGCAGTGCCAGCGCTGCCAATGGTCAGGTGATGATCTTCCGCCGCGCTGCCTACGACGGGCTGGGAGGGCACGCCGCTGTGCGGGCCGAGCTGCTGGAAGACGTGATGCTGGCCCGCGCCCTCAAGGAAGCTGGAGGCCACGTCACACTGATGCTGGGCGGCAAACATGTCCGGGTGCGGATGTACCGCTCTTACGCCGAATCGGCGCAGGGCTTTAGCAGGAACCTGCTCAGCTTTCACGGGGGTCAGCGGGCGCTGCTCCCCCTGACCTGGGCGCTGCATTTCGCGGCGTATACCTGGCCTTATCTGAGCGGTCACCGCGCCCTGATCGCCGTCGGGTTGCTGGAAGGGCTGACCGTCCGTATCCTGACCCGCCGCACCCGGCCTGCCGACCTGCTGGAAGTGTTGCTTACACCCATGCTCCCCTTTACCAGCCTGCCCGTCTATGCCCAGGCCGCGCGGCGGACGGTGATCTGGAAGGGCCGCAGCTATCAGCAGGGGGAGAACTAGGATGACGCACCGAGCAGCGGGCCGAGGGCCGAGGGCCAAGGCCACCCGTTCGCCCTCATCTGTCATTATCATCGGGGCGGGTTTTGCGGGGCTGGCCGCGGCGCTGAGACTGGCTCAGGCAGGTGTCCGCGTCACCGTGCTGGACGCACTGGACTGCCCCGGCGGCAAAGCGGCACTGGGCTACCGCGACTTTTCGAGCGGGCCAACCGTCGTCACCATGCCGCAAGTGTTCCGGTCGCTGTATAGGCGGCTGAACTGGGAAGCGCCACAACTCTCACCGGCCAGGCCCACCACGCGCTACCACGCACTGAATGGCCGCACTTTTGCCCCCGAGGCGCTGAGCGTAGCAGGCAGCCTGGAGCCGACGCTGGCACAGCTCACGCGGGCCGAAGGACGGCGCTACGCCGAGTTGCTGCACCTCTCGCGGCAGCTGTACCGGGACGCGGCAGATACTTTCATCTTTGCGCCGCCGCCCACCTTGCCCCGGCTGGGGCGCTACGCCCTCGCGGCGGGCCGCACCGCCCAGCCGGGACGCCCGCTGGCCTCGCTGGTACAGAGTGGCCCGTTCATGACCCCCTTCTGGCTGCGCTTCGCCACCTATCTGGGGGCCGATCCTTACCGCGCTCCAGCCGTACTGCACAACATTCCCTGGGTCGAGCTGGGCGGGGGTGTATGGCACTTGGGGGCGCAGAGGGCAGGAAGCCAGCAAAAGGCGGGCGGACTGCTGGGCCTGGCCCACCGTATGAGCGCCGAAGCCGAGCGGCTGGGCGTGCAGTTTCGGTACGGCACGCGGGTCACAGCCTTGCGGACCGAAGGCGGGCGGGTGGCCTCGGCGCAGACGGACGCAGGTGAAGTCCAGGCCGACGCTTTTGTGAGTGCGGTGGACATCAGCCGCACCCGGCAACTGCTGGGAGGAGGCGCACCCCGGCGGCCCCAGGGCGTGAGCGGCTTTGCGGTACAGTTGCGCCTCACTGCTGATCTAGGACAGGGACACCACATCTTCTGGCCGACGGACTACCGGGGCGAGTGGCAGGACATCCGGGCAGGTCGGCTGCCGCTGGACCCCACGCTGTACCTGCACCTGGATGGGGGGCAGGGCTTTTTGCTGGTGAATGCCCCGGCGACTCCTGCCCGCGAGACGGACCGCCGCGAGTACGCCGCGTATCTGCTGCGGCGCTTGCAGGACCGCTTTGGGTTGCCGATGACGGAGGCACTGGCCCTCTCCCCCGCCGACTACACCCGCACCGCCGCAACCGGTGCGCTGTACGGCGCGGCCCCGCACGGCCTGCTGGGTAGCCTGCGCCCCGGCTGGCGCGTGGCAGGGCTGGGCAACCTGCGGCAGGTGGGCGGTACGGTGCATCCCGGTGGCGGCGTGCCCCTCTCGCTGCTTGGTGGCTGGAACGGGGCGGGAGAACTGCTGGGCCTGCCGTATGACGCGCTGGGCGGGCCGGAGTTATAGCACCCGAACGGGCATCAGTCACTATTCAGACGGGGGCAGTAGGATGGGAGCATGACCATTCCCGCCATGGATGTGCCCCGCCCACTGCCGCACTTCTCATGGGGCCGGGTAATGGTGGGTACGCTGCTCCCCCTGGCCTTGATGGCCGCCTACTTACAGCTGCTCATCTGGTTTAATGCTCCAGCAAACAGCTTCAGCCTGGACGCTTTTTCCACTTTTCTTCCGATATTCACTATGCTGCTGGGAGTGCCGCTGCTGGCCCTTAGTGCCTGGACCGAAGTCATCCAATCGGAGCTGAGTGACCGGGCGTTTTGGGGAGCCGGAATTGCCATAGGTGCGCTGGCTGGATATGTGCTGAGTGACATGGCTGCCCTCCCAGCAATGATTCATGTCCTGCCGGGCGGTCTGATCGGTGTACTGGTAGCCCTGACCCTGCGCCGGATGTGGCGGCGGGCTGGGGCCATAGCGTGCTGAAACGAACCGCCATACTGGAACTGCTGGGAATGGCTCTCGCCTCGGCTCTGCTGAGCTTCCTGGGCTGGGCAGGCCTCGACAGCTGTACAGAACTTCTTCAAAATGCTGGGGCTGACCTTTGCCGTGTGCCTGCTGCTCTATAGCCTGAGCCGCCAGCTGCTCTGCCCAGACTACGCGCTCACGGTGCTCCTGTACGCGGCGCTGGGGACAGCTGGGGCTACGCTGCTACTCTCGCCGGGGGCTGTTGATGCTTGTGCCCTATACCTGCTGACGCCGCGCTCATCCAGAAGTTTTCAGCCTTCCAGCACGCGCCCGTCTTCCAGGCGCACCACGCGGGTACACAGGTCCAGCACGCGCTCGTCGTGGGTGACCATCACAGCGGCCTTGCCGCGTGCCTGCACCTCGCGGGCCAACAGGGCGACCACCTCGCGCCCCCGCACCCCGTCCAGACTGGCGGTGGGTTCGTCGGCCAGGATCAGGCCGGGGTCGTTCATCAGCGCACGGGCGATGGCCACGCGCTGTTTCTGGCCGCCCGACAGCTGCGCCGGGTAGTGCCCTGCCCGGTCACTCAGGCCCAGGTGGCCCAGCAGGTCGTCTGCCAGCGCCCGGGCTGCCGCGCCGCCGCGCCCGGCCAGCTGCGGCACCAGGGTCAGTTGCTCGCGGACCTTCAGATAAGGAATCAGGTTGCTGGACTGCAGCACAAAGCCGATCTGCTGCAGCCGGAAATCGGCCAGCTGGCGCTCACTCAGCGCGGCCAGGTCCTGCCCGGCGATGGCAATGCGGCCAGCGGTGGGCCGCTGCAAGGCTCCGGCCAGGGTGAGCAGGGTGCTTTTGCCGCTGCCACTGGGGCCGACCACCGCCACCAGTTCGCCGGGGTATACGGCAAAGTCGGTGGGATGCAGCGCCGTGACCTGGGTGTCGCTGCCATCGCCAAAGACGCGGCTGACGCCCTGCATGGCGAGGGTGGGCGTGGCGGCGGGAACATACGGGGCAGCGGGGGCGGAAATTTGGGAAAAAGTGGTCATCGGTTGGTTCCTTTCGGGTGGATTGAGAGGTTAGCTGCCCTGCCCCAGCGCCTGCAGGGGGTCGGCCTGGGCGATGGTCCGCAGCGAAAGCAAGCTGCCCAGCAGTGACACGGCCAGCAGCAGCGCGGCGCTCTGGGCCACAGCAGGCCACGACAGCGCGAACGGCAGCCCAGCGGGCAGCAACAAGGTGGCCCCGTACATGGCAGCGGTGGCGACGGCCAGGGCAGTCACGGTCAGCAAGGCGACCTGGGCGATCAGGCTGCCTGCCAGCGTCCGCATTCCGGCCCCGATGGCTTTGAGCAGGCCAAACTGCGCGGTCTTTTGCAGGGTCATCACATAGAAAAACACCGCCATCACCAGCGCCGACACCGCCACCAAGAACACCTGAATCATCAGCAGGCTACCCTGTTCTTCCTTGTAGCCGGGCAGCGATTGCAGCGCCTCAGGGCGGGTCTGGGTACTCAGCCCGTCGGGCAGGCTGCCCACAGGGTCCGCCTCCAGCGCCAGGCCGCTTACGGTGTCACGGGCGCGGGAGTTCAGGCGCTGCCACTCGTCCAGGGTCACGAACAAGATGGGCTGGTGGTTCAGCCGGGCTCCTTCGGTAAAGCCCACCACCGTCAGTTCTTCGCCGCCGGGCCGCAGGATCAGGGTATCGCCCAGCGCCACGCCGTCTTCTTTGAGGGTCGCGTCTACCACGGCTCCATCACCGCTGAGCGCCCGACCTTCGGCCACCTGAGGAGCCAGAAACGAATCCGGGTCCAGACCCAGCATCACGGCGCCCAGCTGGGTGCTGTCTGCCGAGTTGACGCCGAAGCTGGCGAAACTCTGGGCAAAGGGCGTGGCTCCAGGGTTGGCGTCTTGCACAGCGCTCACGTCATCCGGGCTGATAAAGGAGCGGGTGAAGTTACCGTCGGCGTCGGTGGTGGTCACGAAGGTGGCGGCGGGATTGCCGAGCATCCAAGCGGCGCTGTCCTGGCTAAGGCCACGGGTCAGGCCCAGCAGCATAAACACCATAAAGGCGAGCAGCGCAGCAATACCGCCCAGCAGGGCCGAGCGCAGCAGGTTAAATCTCAGTTCGCGGAGGGCGAGAAACATACGGAGCTCCTTGGGGAATGTGGGACGAATGTTATGACTTACCGTTCGGTCAGTATCGACCTACCGTACGGTAAGTAGCGCGGCGAGTCAAGGGGCGCTGTCCCTTTTGCCCGGCAACCGGCGCGGCGTGGCGGCCTGCCGACCCTGCACTCTGCTCATGGACCCGTGGAGAAGCTGCTGCCCCCTGCCTCTCCTTGCCCGCTGCCTACTCCAGTTGCCCTCGCACCAGCGTGATGCTCAGGGTGTAGTCTTCGCCCGCCGCGTCATCGTCCTCAAATTCCGTCAGCAGGTCCCACAGCCGCCGCTTCAGCTCCAGCGCCCGCGCCGGGGTCAGCCGGGCCGTGCCGATAGAACTGACGAACGGTTCTCCTTCCAGAATGTGCCGCATGGGCGGACCGCCCCGGCTGCCCAGGTGCAGCGTATCCGGGCGTAACCAGTAGCCCCACTCCGGCTGCTTTTCCAGCATGAACTGGCTGCTCAGCCGCACCATCCCTGCCGTGCGCGGCAGAATCTGGGCGGCCAGAAAGTCTTCGAGCGTCGCGGCCTGGGTCACCTCGAAGGGAATAAACCAGGGCGCGGGCATGCGGTAGCGCCGCACCGCCCGTCCTGCACGCGGCTCCACCGACGCCACCTGAACGATCTGCGCCGCTTCCAACTTGCCGACCTCGTAATGAATACGGCGCAGCGATGTGCCCAGTTCACGGGCCAGCTCGGCCACGCTGATTCCAGCGGGCGGAGCAGCCATCAGGGCGCTCAGCAGGGAACGCCGCCGGGGGTCCAGCAGCAGCGCGGCTTGGGCGGCGGTGGCGGTCTGGGTAGGCATAGGCCCAGTCTGGCGCAGAGGCTACTTCAGAAGCAGGCTGGCGGGTGAAGTAGTCTCTTACCCAGACTGCCGCCATGACTGCTCCATCCCTTGCCCGGCTTCGCCACAACCGCGCCTTCAAAGTCTGGCTGCTCAGCACCGCTCAGAGCCAGCTTGGCACGGCCCTGAGCAGTGTGGCGCTGGGCTTTCTGGTGCTGGAACAGACTGGCAGTGCAGGCAGTCTGACCCTGACCCTGGCGCTGAGCCTGCTGCCCAACCTGCTGCTGCCGCTGGCCGGGGTCTGGACCGACCGCCTCGGTCCCAAGGGGCTGCTGGTGGCCGCCGACGCCCTGCGCGGCGGGGTGCAACTGGCGCTGGCTGCAGCCGCGCTGCTGGGCCTGCTCACGCCAGAGCTGATCTACGCGGCGGCGCTGCTGAACGGTCTGCTGGGGGCCATGTCCGGGCCAGCAGCGAGCAGTGCCGTGCCCCTGCTGGTGGAGGCAGACGACCTGCCCCGCGCCAATGGGTTGCTGGCATCCTTCGGTCAGGGCGCGTGGTTGGCCGGCTACGCGGCGGGGGGCGTGCTGGTCACACTGTTGGGCCCAGCCTGGGCGCTAGGGCTAGACGGTCTGACTTATCTGGTGGCGGCCCTGGCGGTGGGGGGACTGGTGCAGTTTCGGCACGCCGCGCAGGCGCAGGGGTCGGAAACAGCTTTAGGGTTCTGGGCCGAGCTGCGCGGCGGGGTCTCTGCGCTGCGAAAATCCCGCACCCTGACGCTGATTCCGGGACTGGCCCTGGTCGCCAACGCCGCTTTGGGTCCAGTGCTGGCCCTCACCCCTGCGGTGATGGACAACTTGGGCCGGGGCGCAGCCGGTTACAGCCTCTTTCTGATGCTGGAAACCGGCGGAGCGCTGCTGGCCGGGACCATCTTCGCCCGCTGGGGCGGGGCGCTGCCGCCACACGCTACGGTCACCGCCGGCCTGCTGCTGGGGGGTCTGAGCCTGGCCATGATGGCCGGGCTGGGCACTTTCCCGGCGCTGCTGGCGGGGTCCGCCCTGTTCGGCCTGAGCGTGGGCCTGGTCAACACCCCACTCGTCACGCTGATCGGCTCACAGGTGGCCGCTTCACACCTGGGGCGGGCCTTCGCGCTGCTCAGCATGACTGGCAGCCTGGGCATGCCGCTGGTGCTGCTGGCGATCACGCCCCAGGCCGACCAGGTTCCGGCGTCCACGTTCTACGGCCTGGCCGGGGCTGGGCTGCTGTTGGCAGCCGCCGGGTGGTGGGCCGCCACCCGCACCGAGGCTGCCGCTTATCCCCGGCGCACCAGCGTCTGAAAGGTCAGGTCATAGGCATTGCGCTCGTCGGCGGGGCGCTCACGGGTGCCCACCACGTCCCACTGACCCGGGAGTTCGGGGAAAAAGGTGTCGCCGTCCAACCGGGCGTGAATCAGCGTCAGCTCGACGCGGGTCAGGTCGTCCAAGTACAGGCGGTAAATCTCCTCGCCACCTAAAATGGCGGTCTCGTGGCCGCCGTCCAGGCCTTCACGGGCCAGCGCCAGCGCCTCAGCGGGCGAGTGGGCCACCTGCGCGCCGGGAACCTCAAAGTCCGGCTGGCGGGTCAGCACGATATTGAGGCGGTCCGGCAGCGCCCGCCCGCCGATGGAGTCCCAGACTTTGCGTCCCATGATGTTCGGCTTGCCCAGGCTACAGCGCCTAAAGTGCGCCAGGTCGGCGGGCAAGTGCCAGGGCATCCCGCCGTCCTTACCGATTACACGGTTCTCGGTCATGGCGACGATGGCGACCAAGTCCGGCTGGGCGGTGTTATTCGTGGACACGTTTCACCTCGATTCCGGCAGCCTGCAGGATACCTGCGCCGCTGGGCAGGCCCGCTTCGGCGCGGGCGTCTTCGCGGTAGTCGGCGTCAAACAGCACCCGCACGATCCGCCGCGAGTTGACGATCAAGCGGGCACAGGTGCTGCACGGCTCATGGGTGACATAAAGGGTGTGGCCTTCGCCGTTCCAGTTGGCAGCCAGCAGCGCGTTGACCTCGGCGTGAATAAAGCCCGACGCACCCTGAGACAGACTCTCACGCTCGTTCGGTTCGCCCGCGGCCCGCCCGTTGTAGCCCACGCCCACCACCCGGTGATGGTGATCCAGGATGCAGGCCCCCACCTTCACTTTGGGGTCCGCCGAGCGGGTGGCCCATAGGCGGGCGGTGGCAATGCCCAGTTCATCGAAGGTCGGCCTGCTCATACCGACACCTCCGCTTTGATTGCTGGATGAGGGTCGTAGCCTTCCAGCCGGAAGTCGTCAAAGGTAAACGCGAACATGTCTTTCACGTCCGGGTTCAGGTGCATGGTGGGCAGGGGCCGAGGTTCGCGGGCCAGCTGCTTGGCGACCTGCTCAAAGTGGTTGTGGTAGATGTGGCAGTCGCCCCCGGTCCAGACGAACTCGCCCGGCTCCAGCTCACAGACCTGGGCGACCATCAGGGTCAGCAGAGCGTAGGAGGCGATGTTGAACGGCACGCCGAGGAAACTGTCCGCGCTGCGCTGGTACAGCTGGCAGCTCAGCCGCCCGCCGGCCACGTAAAACTGAAACAGCAGGTGACAGGGCGGCAGCGCCATTTCATCCAATTGCGCCACGTTCCAGGCACTGACGATGTGGCGGCGTGAATGGGGATCGGCTTTGATCTGCTTGATGACTTGCGAAATCTGGTCAATCTGCCCGCCGCCGTAATCGGGCCAGCTACGCCATTGCACGCCGTACACCGGCCCCAGGTCGCCGCCTTCGCGCTGCCACTCATCCCAGATGGTCACGCCGTGTTCGTGCAGGTAGGCGGTATTTCCTTCGCCGCGCAGGAACCACAGCAATTCGTAGATGATGGACTTGAGGTGGGTGCGCTTGGTGGTGACCAGCGGAAAGCCCTGCGCCAGATCAAAGCGCATCTGATACCCGAACACACTGCGCGTCCCGGTGCCGGTGCGGTCCAGCTTGTCGGTCCCGGTGTCCATGATGTGCTGGAGGTAGTCGAGGTAGGTTTTCACGCGGCCCTCTCCCCGCCGCGCAGGGCAGCCCAGTCCTCGTAGGCGAGCGCTGGCAGCAGCGCCAGACTGCCCAGCACCAGGGTGGCCAGCGCGCCCGGTATCCGCAGGGCCGTGCGGCCCATGACGAGCAGGTACAGCGCCCCCAGGGTACTCAGCGCCCCGATGTCAGCGAACATGCCCCGTGCGAAAGGACTACGCTGCAGGGTTTCCCAGGTGCCCAGCTCGCCTGGGCGTCCCTGCCCCAGCACCAGGGTCAGCACCACCATCAGCAGCAGCGCCAGATACAGTCCAATCCGCTGCTGGCTGGGGCGGCGGTAGAGGTCAAGATTCATGGGCTTAGGATGGCAGAAAACCGTAGCATGAACCATGCGCTCCCTTGCTGCTCTGCTGCTGTTTACGTCTTCGGCCCTGGCGGGTGGGGGACAGCCACCGCCAACGGCGCTTACACCTCGGCTCCCGGCCCTGCAGGCGCTGCAAAGCGTGACCGGCCTCTAGGTGGCTGAAGCCCCGCCACAAACGCAAGATTGGGAGCGGCTCAGCGCCTATTATCTCTCCCGCAACTACACCTACGCAGCAGACGTGCAGGTGGGTGGCCGCAGGGAACGCGTGTATCTCACGCCCCTCGCCCCGGACGGCGGTGGCCCCATTGATGCTGTGCGGGCCACGGTAGACCCCCCCACCGCCAGTGCCGCCCAGCGTGAGGCCATGATCCGCGCTGCGACGGGCTCTTTCAATGTCTGCTGGCCCGCCGAAGCTCAGGCCCTCAATGGGCCTTTCTGGGAGGGATTGGTCAAGCAGCCCTGGGAACAGCAATTGGGCTGGCAAGAGGAATCGGTCGGTGTGCTGAAGGTGGGCTGGAGCGGTGAAGACGGCTTGGAACTGGGTGACCACGAAGTCGCAGGCCTGACAATAGACTGGCCAGCGGGCGGCGGACAGTGCGTGTTTTGAACCGACGCTACACTAGACTCATGACCAACGCCAACGCTCTGAACGCCACGCCCGACCCGCAGCTGCTGGAACAGGCCAAAGCCGCCTTCAAGCAGGCCTACGCGCCCTATTCCAAGTTTCATGTGGGCGCAGCGCTACGCACGGGGGGCGGCCAGGTCTACTTCGGGGCCAACGTCGAAAACGCCTCTTACGGCCTGACCCGCTGCGCCGAGCAGAGCGCCGTGCAGACCATGGCCTCACGCGGCGAACGCACCTTTACCGACCTGGTGGTCTACTCCGAGGCCGAGCCGCCCGCCAGCCCGTGTGGGGCCTGCCGCCAGATTCTGTTCGAGTTTGCCCCGGACGCCCGCGTGGTGTGCGTGAACCATAAAGGCGACATCATCAGCGGGTATGTGCGCGACTTTTTGCCTCACGGTTTCCGCTTGGAAAACGCCGAGAGCGCGGGCTGAACTGCGGGAGTAAATAGGAGGCATAAAGAGACTGCCCACCCGCAGGCGCTCCTCTCCTCTTGCCCGAACCTTTAGACTGTCGTCATGTTGCTGTGGATCCTGGTTGCCTTTATCGTCTTCAGCGCGTCGGGCATCCTGGCGCTGACCTTCGGACCACTTAAGGCCACGCCGCAGGTAGGGATTTTTCGCTTGCTGGCCGGCGTACAGTTTCTGGCCGCGCTGGCGCTGGCCGGAGCAAGAGTCATGGGCTACGCCTGAGCAGCTCTCCTGACCCCCAGCCTGCCCCTAAGGAGGACCACCCCATGCAAAATTTCGAACCACAGCTCATCGACCTGCACTTCCAAGGTACGCCGGGTGTTGTGGCGGTGTACGTCTGGGACACCGGAGACGGCCTGGCCCTGGTAGATACCGGCCCCGGCAGCACGCTGGAAGCCCTGAAAGCTGGGCTGGACCTCTTGGGCGCGGGCTGGGGCGACGTACGCCATATCCTGCTCACGCACATTCACTTTGATCACGCCGGGGCCGCCGGGCAAATTCTGGACTATTCGCCGCGTGCCCGCGTCTATGTGCATGAGCGCGGTGCACGCCACCTGGTCAGCCCAGAGCGGCTGTACGCCAGCGCCGCACAAATCTACGGCGATCAGATGGAAGCACTTTGGGGTGAGATGCGCCCGATGGACGCAGACCGCGTGACCGCCCTGGCCGGCGGCGAAACCCTGCGGCTGGGCGGGGCCGAGGTGCGCGCCCTCTACACCCCTGGACATGCCGTTCACCACTTGGCCTACGTCGTGGGCGACGAACTCTACACCGGAGATGTGGGGGGCATCCGCCTGGTGCCACAGCAGCAGACCCGCCCGCCCACACCACCGCCGGACATTGATCTGGCCGCCTGGCAGCAGAGTGCCGCCGAATTGGGCGCCCTGGACGTGCGGCGGCTGCACCTGGCCCATTTCGGTACCTATGCCCAGGGGACAGACCACTGGGACCCACTGCTGGAAAACCTGGAACGCGAAGCCAAGTGGATGCGGGAACGGCTGCCACAGGTGGCTGATCCCGCCGAGCTGTATGAACCGTTTACCGAGTGGGTGCTGGAGCAGGTGGAAGCAGGCGCACCGGGCCTGGGCGCGGCCTACCGCTTTGCGTCGCCGCCCGCAATGAACGTGATGGGCCTGGCCCACTACTGGCAAAAGCAGTGGAAGAAACAGAAAGAGCAGGGAGACGAATGAAAGTTCTGGTGATCGGAAACGGCGCGCGTGAGCACGCTATCGCTGAGGCCTGCGCCCGACAGGGGCATACGGTGCTGTGTACCCCTGGCAATCCTGGCATAGCAGAGGTGGCCGAAGTGCTGCAATCGCCGCAGGACAACGCCGCACTGGTAGCGCTGGCGCAGGAACGTGGTGCAGAACTGGTGATCGTCGGCCCTGAAACGTATCTGGCACAGGGCTTAGCCGATGAACTAAGGGCCGCTGGGATTCCCACGTTCGGCCCCAACCGCGAAACCGCTCAGATCGAAACCGACAAGGCCTGGAGCAAGGCGTTCATGGACCGCCACGGTGTGCCGACAGCGGCGCATCAGGCTTTCGAAACGCTGGACGGTGCCCTAAGCTATCTGGACGCTCAGCAGCTGCCGGTGGTCGTCAAGGACGCAGGCCTGCGCGCCGGGAAAGGTGTCACCATTGCCCACACCCGCACAGCAGCCGAGCAAGCCCTGACTGAGATTTTTGGGCAGCCGGGAGCCGCAGTGGTGATCGAGGAATTCATGACTGGGCAGGAGGTTTCTATCCTGGCGATCACCGACGGCGAACGCTTTGCCCTGACCCCACCGAGCCAGGACCACAAAACCATTGGGGATGGGGACACCGGCCCAATGACCGGAGGGATGGGGGTGATCTGTCCTTTTCCGGTGTCGGAAACGGACCTGGACACCATCCGCCGCGAGATCGTGGAACGGACCCTGGCGGGCCTGCGGGAAGAGGGATGTGAGTTCTGCGGCGTGCTCTACGCCGGGCTGATGTTGACCCCGGACGGTCCTAAGGTCGTGGAGTTCAACGCCCGCTTTGGCGACCCGGAGGCGGAAGCGGTGCTGCCGCTCTTGGTCAGCGACCTGGCCGCGCACGCCCTGGCCGCCGCCCAGGGCCGCCTGAACCCGGAGGATGTGAAGTGGCGAGACGCAGCCAGTGCCGTCGTAATCCTGGCCGCTCCTGGCTACCCTGGCACGCCACAAAAAGGTATTCCGCTGACCCTGCCCCAGACTGGCACAGGCGAGTACCTCTTTCATGCTGGGACTGCCGAAGGCGAGACGGGCAAGCTGGTCAGCAGCGGGGGCCGCGTGCTGGCCGTCACCGCCACCGCAGGCACGCTGCCGGACGCCCTGACCCGCGCCTATGCCCTGAGTGGCCAGGTTGGCTTTGCCGGTGCCCAGCGGCGCGGAGACATCGGCTTGCGGATAGGCCTACGCCCAGGGCCAGAACCCGCATGACCGATCAGGCGGACCCACCAGCCCCAGCACTGACCCCAGAACAGTTGGACAGCTTGGGGCAGCATCTGGTCTGGCGCATCGGGCGCGATGACGTGACCGACGAGATCGTGGTGCGGGTGGGATATGCATCGGCCACCGGACAGTTCGCTTCGCGCAGTCGCCTGCGGAGCGTGTCCGACCCGGAACTGCAAGAAGCCCTCCAAAGTGGTCAACTGCGGCTGGAGTGGGTGGAATGAGCGGCCTGGCCACGGGCAACGGCCTGCTGAACTTCGGCGCCCAGCAGGCCTTCACGCTGCACCACCCCGGCGATACGGCAGCGGCTTTGGCCTGGGCCCGCGCTGCCGATCAGTCGCTGGCCCAGGTGGACTTTTTGACTGATGTACGGCTTTCTGAGGAAAACGACCTGAGCGGTGAACTGAACGTCCCGGTTCCGCTGCTGGGCGAGGCTACATTGCCCTTCATCAGCCGCCTGAGCAACGCGCCACTCGGGGCCACCCTGGACCCTCATCCCCTCCCCGAACGGCGCGGCTGGGTGGAGGTTCGCGGCGTGGCCGAGGTGCAGGAGGGCGGCACGGACGGAACCTCAGTGCGGCTCAGCTTTGATTTTCAGGCGTTCTTGCAACTTCCAGGCAGCCAGAACGTGGGCGGGGCGGCCTTCGAGAAGATGGTCCGCGCCACCGCCCAGCGCACCATTGAGCGGGTCTTGGCACAGCTGCCGGGGCAGTTGCAGGCCAGCATGCAGCCAGAGTAATAAGAGATTCCAGTCAGCAAAACGCACAGCTGCCCAAGGTGGCACGGCAACTCTTAGCCCTGCTCACTTTGCGGCAAGCGGGCTTCGACCAGCGTGCCGTGTCCAGGTTCGCTGATTACGGCGTACTCACCGCCCCGGCTCTGCATCCGCTCGGCCATCTGGGTCAGGCCCAGGCCACCTGCGCTGCTGACCCGCCCGCTCACCTGCCGGGGGTCAAAGCCCTGGCCGTCGTCCTGCACACGGAGTTGCACCCACTGCAGCCCACCGCTCAGAGCCACGCTGACGCTGCCGGCCTGGGCGTGCTTGGCAACATTGTTCAGGCTCTCTTGCAGAATCCGGAAAAGGATGGCCTCATCTCCCTTGGAGAGGGACACATCACCGCTGACATCCAGAGTGGTCCTCAGTTTGTTCTGCTCACCGAAGTCGTGGACGTACATCCGTAGGGTATCCAGCAGGCCGTACTTTTCGAGGTTGATGGGCCGCAGCGCGAAGATGGAGCGCCGCACCTCCTGAATCTGCTCACGCAGCAGCGCCCCGGCCTCACGGACCTCCTGTTCGGCCCTGACCGGGTCTTTCTCGATCTGGCGGGCCACCACGTCCAGCTTGATGGCGCAAAAAGCCAGCGACTGTGCCACCCCGTCGTGAATCTCACGGGCGATGCGGGTGCGCTCGTCACTGATCGCTAGCTCCTCGGAGTACAGATAGGCGCGGGCATTGCGGACGCCCAACGCCGCCTGCGAAGCCATCAGCGCCAGCAGCGGCATATTGGCCTCAGCAAAAGCTCCAGCGGCAGCATGTCCCAGGATCAGCACGCCCACCAATCCCGCCTCGTCACGCATGGGAAAGCCGATGGCACTGTCGCCCCACTCAAAGGCTTCAGCCTCGTCAGGAGTGGCCCGCAGCGGCTCGGCGGCCTGGGCCACCCGCTGCGCGAAAGCTGGCACGGCAACGTAGACGTGCTGATCGCCGCCCTGCACCTGTTCGGGTCGCAAGATGCCGTCTTGGTCCATCAGGTACACCGCCCAGAAGTCGGCCCCAGCCCGCTCGGCCATCGTGCCGGTCACGCGGGTCAGCAGGCGGCGCATGTTGCGCTCGGCGCGGATCGAGTCGTCCACCGAGTGCAGGGTCATCAGATCCTGGGTGCGCTGCCAGGCGGCCTGCACGGCGGTTCCAATCTCAGCGGCCAGGCTGTGGGCCAGGGCCGTGTCTTCAGGCGTGGGTGGATGGGCGAACCGCAGCGCCAACGTGCCGCCGCTGGGGATGGAAGCAGTGAGGGGATGTGTGGCCTGCTGTGCCGGATCATGGTAGGCCGCACCGAGGCCGCTGTTCAGACGCACGGTGGCCTCGGCAGCCCCACTCACCTGCCGGGCTCCCCGCGCCGCCACATCCACCACCGCGCTCAAGTCGCCCGCCTCGGTCAGGCCACGCATCAGCGCCTGCATGTGCTGCAGTTGTCCGTGTGAGCGCTGAAGCTGCTCGTACAGGCCACGCAGTTCGGCCTCAGCGCGCAGGCGGGCGCGGGTACCTTCCGCAATCCAGTCCAGCGCGAAAAAGGTCACGGTTGGCCCTGCAAACCCGTAAAACAGCAGGTGGGCCCAGAATTCCAGTTGCAGGTTGCGGAGCTGTGCGATGACCAGTTCGACCACCAGGACCACCACCACGATCAGTGGCGGCAGCAGCCGCTTGAGCAGTTGCTCACGCTGCGTCAGCGGACCGACCAGCGCGCCGATCCTCACGCGCTTTCTCCTTCCCGGTCCTGCTGCGCCTCCGGCTGGCCCTGACCCACTTTCCACTGCACCTGACGCAGCAGACCCCGGAACAGGCGGCTCTCGGCGCTGGACATCTGGGCCCGGTCCAGCATCAGCCGCCACAGCCGCAGGGTGTGCCGCGCCCGCATGGCGTCGGTGTAACCGGTCAGGTGCATCACGTCTACCAGATGGCTATACAGCCCTTCCATCTCGTCGCGGGTGGCTGATTTGCGCTCGTAGGCCTGGGCGTCCGCCCCACCTTGCAGAAACTCGTACGTCACCAGCAGCACCGCCTGGGCCAAGTTCAGGCTGGCGTAATTGGCGGTGGGAATCCGCACGGTGGCCTGGCACTGCTCCAGGTCAGAGTTCAGCAGGCCGGTTTCTTCGGGGCCAAAGACCAGCGCCGGGGCCGCCGCCGCCCGCACGCGGGGCCGCAACACGGCGGGAATCTGGGGCCCCGGCATATCCGCCCGCTCCCGCGCCGAGGTGCCGATGCTCAGGTCGCGGTCGGCCAGGGCTGCGGCCAGGGTGTCAAAGACTGGAGCGTTCACCAGCAGTTCTTCGGCGTGGACGGCAAAAGCCCGCGCTTCTTTGACCGTATGGTCACAGCGCGGGGCCACCAGCCGCAGGTCCGACGCGCCCATGTTCAACATGGCCCGCGCCGCCGAGCCGATGTTGCCGGGCGTCTTGGGCGACACCAGCACGACGGCGAGATTGGAGGCGCGGGACAGGTCGGACTGCTCGGATACGGGACGGGTCACGGCATGGATCTTAGCAAGTGCGCCTGGGGGGAAATGGTTGGGCTGGCGCCAGGCTGCGGGTTACGAGGCAGGCCGCTTGGTCAGCAGCAGGCTGGCCCCCAGGCCTATCAAGAGGCCGCCCAGCGCTTTCTGAACGCGCTCAGCCACAGCGGGCCGGTGCTGAAGGCCCAGCCTGATCCTCTCGGCAGCGTGGGCCAGCAGCGTGTAGAACAGCAGGCTCACCACAAAGTTCACCGCCCCCAGCTGGATGATCTGTAGGGGGATCTGGCCCTGCTCTGGCCGGACGAACTGCGGCAAGACGGCCATGAAGAACAGGATGGCCTTGGGGTTCAGCGCGTTGCCCAAAAAGCCCTGTTGCAGCAGCTGCCAGGGCGTCCTTTGTGGCCCGCCCACATCGCCCAGTTCCAGGCCACCGCGCTGGCGCCAGGCCTGCAGGCCCAGGTAGATCAGGTAGGCCGCGCCCACCATCTTGACCAGCCCGAACAGCGTGGCCGATGCCAGCACAATGGCTGTGAGGCCCAGCAGGGCGGCCAGGATGTGGACCCCGTATCCCAGGCAAACGCCCAGGGCCGTCATAAAGCCACCCCGCTTGTCGTGCGAAAGGGTGTTGCCCAGCACCAGCAGGGCATCGGGACCAGGAACGGCAATGGCCACCAGGACAGCTGCGGCAAAAGCGGCCATGATCTGTGGGTCTATCATCTCAGTTCACCTCTTTGCGGGGACGGCCCGCCGAGAACAGGAGTGGGGGAGGTGGCCAGCCTATCACCCCCTTCCCTATCCCAGCTGCGCCGCGTGTAACTCGCTGTAGGTTCCGCCCCGCGCCAACAACTGCTCATGTGTTCCGGCCTCGGCGATGCGCCCGCCGTCCACCACCACGATCAGATCCGCACCGCGAATGGTAGCGAGGCGGTGGGCGATCACCAGGGTGGTACGGCCCTGCGACAGCTCGGTCAGTGACGCCTGAATGGCCCGCTCGGTGGCGGTGTCCAGCGCCGAGGTCGCCTCGTCCAGAATCAGGATCGGCGGGTTCTTCAGGAACATCCGCGCAATCGCCAGCCGCTGCTTTTGCCCGCCCGACAGCTTGACGCCGCGCTCGCCCACCACCGTGTCCAGGCCGTGGGGCAGCGCGGCGATCACGTCTTCCAGGCGGGCGCGGCGCACCGCTTCCAGGATGTCGGCTTCGGGGGCGTCCAGCCGCCCGTAGGCGATGTTCTCACGCAGCGTGCCGCCGAACAGAAACACGTCTTGCTGCACGCTGCCGATCTGCTCACGCAGGCTGCTGAGTTGCAGGTCACGGATGTCCAGCCCGTCCACCGTGATGCGCCCGCCACTCACGTCGTAAAAGCGCGGCAGCAGCGCACACAGGGTGGTCTTGCCTGCGCCAGAGGGACCGACGAAGGCCACCGTCATGCCAGGCTGGATGTTCAGATTGATGTCCCGCAGCACCGGGCGGCCATCCGCGTAGTGAAAGCTCACGTTCTCAAAGCGGATATCACCGCGCAGCGCCGGGGCCTCAGGCGCGCCGGGGCGGTCTTGCACCTCAGGTTCAGTGTCCAGCAGCTGGGTGTAGCGCCGGAAACCCGCCACGCCCTTGGGATAGGTTTCGATCACCGAGTTGATCTTTTCGATGGGCCGAAAAAACACGTTGACCAGCAGCAAAAACCCCACAAAGCCCCCGGTGCTGAGGTCACCCTGCAACACGAAATAAGCCCCGGCCACCAGCACCACCAGGTTGGTCAGGCGCATGCTGAGGTAGCTGAGGGTGATGCTGGCCGCCATGATGCGGTAGGCATCCAGCTTGACGCGGCGGTAATTGGCGTTGTCGCGGGCAAACAGACTGCGCTCGTGGTCCTCATTGGCAAAGGCCTGCACCACCCGGATGCCGCCGATGTTTTCCTCAATCCGAACATTGAACTGACCCACCGAGTGAAACAGGTTGTGCCAATTCTCGGTCATGCGGCGGCCAAATGAACCCGTCAGCCACAGCACGAACGGCACGATCACCGCAGTGATGGCGGCCAGGGTGGGATGCACGCTGAACATGAGGACCAGCGCTCCAGCCAGCGTCATCACCGCAATAAACAGGTCTTCGGGGCCGTGGTGGGCCACCTCCCCGATTTCTTCGAGGTCTTTGGTCAACCGTCCGACCAGTTGCCCAGTCTTGTGTTCGTCAAAGTAGCCGAACGACAATTTCTGAACGTGGCTGAAGGCCTTGCGCCGCATCTCGGTTTCGATGTTGATGCCCAGCATGTGGCCCCAGTAGTTCACCACCGCCTGAAGCGCCGCCGTCAGCAGATAGATGCCCAGCAAGCCCAGCGCGGCCAGCACGATGACATTCCACTGTCCGGTGGGCAGCAACTGGTCAATAAACAGCTGAATGGCCACCGGAAAGCCCAGTTCCAGCAGTCCCGCCAGCACCGCACAGCCGAAATCAATCAGAAACAGGCGGCGGTGCGGCGCGTAGTAGGAGAAAAAGCGCCGCAGCAGGGGTTGAGGGCTGGCCGGGGCGGCAGCCGTGGAAACAGCGGTAGACGGGACAGTCATTCAGGTCCGAGTGTAGCGGCAGACCTCAGCCCCGAAATAAGCACTCTGGCCTAGTTGTGACGCCGCCGCGCCGCCAGCACGAACGGCACGAACCGCGCCAGTTTGGGTGCCCGGCCCCAGCGGGAGCGGTCCGAGGCGATGCGCCAGACGAACTCCACCCCGGCCCGGCGGGTCCACTCCGGGGCCAGTTCGGCGGTGCCCGCCAGGACGTCCAGCGTGCCCCCACAGCCGATGGCGACGGGCACGCCCATCACCTCCCGGTAGGCTTCGTTGAATTTTTCCTGGCGACCTCCGCCCATGCCAGTCAGCAGCAAGTGGGGCCGGGCCTGGGCAATCTGCGCCGCCACCTCGGCGTCTTGCTCAGGGCCGAAATAGCCGTGGTGGTGCCCGGCAATCTGAATGCCGTAGTCATGAAAGGAGTTCTGGGCGGCCCGCTCGGCCACACCGGGTTCGCCCTCTGATCCCGGTGTGCCACCCAGGAAAAAGACCCGCAGTTCCGGTCCGTGCCGCCGCATCAGGCCACGTGCGATATCTACACCCGGCGCACGCGGCACGTCGCGGCCTTGCAAGGTTTTGGCGGCCCAGACGATCCCCACGCCGTCTGCCGTGACCAGATCCGCTGCCTGCATCACCCGGATAAAATCGTCGTCACTGCGGCTGTCCATGACGAATTCGGGATTCAGCGTGACCACCGTGTGCGGCTTGGATGGGTCCTGGGAGATCCAGCCACCCAGCGTGTCTAGCGTCTGGGCCAGGCTGGGAGCATCCAGCGGCAGGTCAAACAGGGTCGGGCGCTCGGGATGGGCGGGGGCAGACATGGGGGACAGTCTAGCGAACGCCTCCAGTTATTCACCCTGCAGGGTCAGGGTCAGGCTGCGTGCTCCGCCCCGGTCGCGGTGCTCACAGAGGTACACGCCCTGCCAGGTGCCCAGGTGCAGCCGCCCATCACGCACCGGCAGCGTGAGCGACGGCCCCAGCAACGCCGCCTTGAGGTGCGCGGGCATATCGTCCGGCCCTTCATCGGTGTGCTGGAAGTGGGGGTAATCCTCAGGCACCAGATCACTCATGAACTGCTCGAAGTCACGCCGCACGTCCGGGCTGGCATTCTCGCCCAGGGTCAGCGAGGCACTGGTGTGCCGGATAAAGACGTGCAGCAGACCCACGCGCAGGCCGCGTAGCTCCGGCAAGGCCGCCTCAATGTCGCGGGTAATCAGATGAAAGCCGCGCGGATAGGGCCGGAGGCTCAGGTCAGTCTGATGCCACATGGAGGCAGTCTAGATGGGACCACCGCCTACCCCTGCCCCGCCAAGCTAAGGACCACTGCCAGGCTCTCCTCCCATGCCACAGCCCAAGCCTCCCCTGGCGGTCCGCCGTGGCCCGCGTCAGGGTCAACGGCACGCTGCTTCCAGAAGCCGGTCACTCGCCATCTGCTGGCGCCTCAGCTGTACCCAGCAAGGTTTCGGCCTGGGCCTGGGCACGCTCGGCGCTCTGGCTGCTGCGGCGCTCGGCCTGCAGCGCCTGAATGGCGGTCAGGGCAATGGTGTACACGATATCGTCCACCAGTGCGCCACGTGAGAGGTCGTTGACGGGCTTGCCCAGGCCCTGCAACATCGGCCCCACCGCCACCACGCCCGCGCTGCGCTGCACGGCCTTGTAAGTGGTGTTTCCGGTGTTCAGGTCGGGAAAGACAAACACCGTGGCACGCCCGGCCACCGGACTGCCTGGAGCCTTGGCGCGGCCCACGCTTTCCACGCTGGCAGCGTCGTACTGGAGGGGGCCATCTACCGTCAGATCCGGGCGGCGCTGGCGGACCAGATCGGTGGCCCGCTTGACCTTTTCCACGTCCTCGCCGCTGCCGCTGCTGCCGGTGGAATAGGAAATCATCGCCACGCGCGGCGTAATCCCAAAGGCCTGGGCCGATTCGGCGCTCTGGATGGCGATTTCGGCCAGTTCCTCGGCGTTGGGGTTGGGGTTGATGGCGGCGTCGCCGTAAACCAGCACCTGCTCCGGCATCAGCATGAAGAAGACACTGCTGACCAGGCTGCTGCCCGGTGCGGTGCGGATCAGCTGAAAAGCCGGGCGCACCGTATTGGCCGTCGTATGCACGGCCCCCGACACCAGCCCGTCTACCTCACCCTGGGCCAACATCATGGTGCCTAGCACCACCGTGTCTTCCAACTGCGCCAGGGCCTGCTGGGGGGTCAGGCCCTTGCTTTTGCGCAGTTCTACCATCGGGGCCACGTAGTCCTCCCGGATCGCGGCCGGGTCAATGATTTCCAGGCCGTCTGGGATGCTCAGGCCCTGGCTTTGGGCCACCTGCTGCACGCTTACCGGGTCGGCCAGCAGGACGGGGCGGGCAATGCCTTTTTCCACGCAGCGAATGGCGGCGTTCACGGTGCGCGGCTCATCGCCTTCAGGAAGGACGATGCGCTTACCCGCTGCGCGCGCCTTCTGGATCAGCTCGAAGCGGAAGGCGCTGGGCGGCAGCCGCCGCTCCTGCCCAAGTCGGCCATTCAAGCGGCCTACCAGTTGCGCGGTGTCCAGCCGGTCTGCCGTGAAGTCCAGGGCCTGTCCCATCCGCTCCAGGTCGTCGTGCGGCACCTTGTTGCTCATTTCGACCAAGCGGGTGGTCGTCTCAAAGGAATTGGTGGGCACCCGCAGCACCGGCAGCGTACTGGTCAGCGCCGCGCTACACAGCCGCGCGATAGACGGCTCCGGCGCGACTCCACTGGTCAGCAGCAGCCCGGCCAGCGGCACCCCACTGAGGTGCGCCAGGCTGGCCGCCATCACTACGTCTTCGCGGTCACCGGGGGTCAGGATCAGTGCGCCGGGCGCAAACAGGTTCTGCTCGGCCATGCCTGGCACGCCCCGCGCGGTTACCACAAAGCGGCGAATGCGGCGGGTTTCCATCTCGCCGGCGTTCAGCACTTCGGCGTTCAGATAGCGGGCAATGTCTACCGTACGCACGGCTTTCAGCTCCGGATTGTCGGTAATCACACCCAGCAGCGGCAGCTCACCGCCCGCCAGAATCTTGGAGTGCTGGCGCAGCCCAGCCAGCAAGCCGCCAAAGTCAAACTTTTCAGGAGCGAAGTTCAGCACGTAGCCCGCCAGCCCGGAGCCGTCCGAGCGGCGATAGTTCTGCGCGGCGATTTCCAGCTCGTCGGCCAGGGCAGCAGGCGTGGTGCCGCGTAGGTCCGACACCAGCACCACCTCAGCGCCGAGGTTACGGGCCAGGTCAGCATTCAGCCGGGTGGCGTAGGAGTTACGCTCGTTCAGCGCCAGACCTTCGACCACCAGCACGTCCAGTTCGCCCATGCCGTGTGCCAGGGCGATCACCTCCTCCATCAGCTCGTCACCCTCGCCCACCGAGAGCTGCTGCTCGGCGTGCTCCAGGCTGATGGGATCGGGCGTGGCGGTGGACCCGCTCAGGCTGCGGGCAAACTGCACACTGGCGCTGGGACCGTCGCCGTGCGTCTGGGCGATGGGCTTGAGAAAACCAGCCCGCAGGCCCTGACGTTCCAGGGCCCGGACCAGGCTCAGGGCAACGGTGGAGAGACCCACACGGTTCTGGGTCGGCGCAACGAAAAAGGTTTTCATGGGGAACTCCTTGGGAAAGTGGATGGGAGATGATGGTTGATGGAGAGACGGTCTAGGACCGGACAGTCAACAGGAGTAAAGGCAAGATAGACGGTGGCCCACCAGGCTTCATAACATCAACCCTGAGCCGCGCCAGCGGTGGAACCCTCAACCACGAACGACTTCACGCGTCTGCCGGGCGATCATCAGTTCTTCGTTGGTATTCACGACCAAGGCAGCAGCGCGGCTGTCAGAGGCGCTGATTACGCCGCCCTGGCCGCGCACGTTGGCAGCGTTGGCGGAGTCATCCAGCGTCAGGCCCAGCGCCCGCAGCCGTGCCACGGTCCGTGCCCGCACCAGTGAACTGTTCTCCCCGATGCCGCCGGTAAAGACCAGCGCGTCCAACCGGTCCAGCGAGGCGGTCATGGCCCCGATGTAGCGGGCCAGACGGTGGACATAGGCGTCCAGCGCCAGCGCTGCGCCCGCGTGCCCCTCCCCTGCCGCCGCTTCCAGCTCGCGCATGTCGTTGGTCAGTCCACTAAGGCCCAGCAGACCGCTTTCACGGTTCAGTGCCGCGGTGATCTCTGGCAGGGTCAGGCTGGCTTCACGGGCCAGGTAGTCGTGCAGCGCCGGGTCCACATCGCCCGAACGTGTGCCCATGATCAGCCCTTCCAGCGGGGTCAGACCCATAGAGCTGTCGCGGCTCTGCCCACCCTGCACCGCCGCCACACTAGAGCCATTGCCTAGATGCGCCGTCACCAGGCCCAGCTCAGCGGGGTCACGGCCCAGCATGCGCGCTGCCTCAGCCGCAACAAACTGGTGACTGGTGCCGTGAAAACCGTAGCGCCGCACCCCGTAGTCGGTGTACCAGTGTTCAGGCACGGCGTAGCGGTAGGCAGCGGGCGGCATGGTCTGGTGAAAGGCCGTGTCGAAGACCGCCACATGCGGCAGATCACTGAATGCCGTGCGGGCTGCGTCAATTCCCGCCAGATTGGCCGGATTGTGCAGTGGGGCCAGCGGCACGCACTCGCGAATGGCCTGCTCCACCTCCGGCGTGATGAGCGCCGACGCTGCGAAGGCTTCGCCACCGTGAACCACCCGGTGCCCGACTGCGGCCACCTCCTCCCGCACACCCAGCGCATCCAGCTCGGCCATGACGCGGGCCACCGCCTCGGCGTAGGAGCCGCCGCTCAGGCTTTCTTCGGTGCGCTCCGGTTGCCCTGCACCGCCTTGGTCCAGCCGAATCCTGGCCCCCGCCTGCCCCAGCCGCTCGGCCAGGCCCGACAGCCGTGTCTCGCCACTTTCCGGGTCCAGCAGCGCGAATTTCAGGCTGCTGGACCCGCTATTCAGTACCAGAATCTGCATGGGTCCATTGTGGCGCATGGGGCAGAAGGCTGCGCGCCGGGTGAAAATCCTTTCCGGGCGACGGACACTGACCCCGTGGACAAGGCCAACCATGTCTTACACTGTCAGCCGTGTCCCACCCCCTGCCGGATCTCTCCCCCGCTGACGCCCTGCTGCGGCTGCGCGGCGCGGGCCTGCCCCACCTGGCGCTGCTGGAATCGGCGGGGCCAGTCACCGCGTACGGGCGCTACAGCTTTCTGAGTGCCGCGCCGGATCACATCCAGACCGAGATTCCCGAGCGGCCAGGTGGCGACGCGTTCTTTCCGGCTTACCTGGGCGGCTTGCACTATGAGGCGGCGGCGCAGTTTGGGCTGTCCACGCACCCGCCCACGCCGGGGGCGAGCTGGTGGGGCCACTATCCATCCGGGCTGGTGTGGGACCGGCAGGCCGGAACGCTCACGGTGGTGGGCCAGCCGCACCTGGACTGGGCCGCGCTGCTGGCCGCTGACCCGGCTGCGCCCCGACCGCTGACGCTGGGGCCGCTCAGCGCCGACGATCTGGACTACCGCGCCGGGGTGAGGACCATTCAGGAGCTGATCCGCGCCGGAGAGGTGTATCAGGTGAACCTCTCACGCGGCGTCTCGGCCCCGGCGCAGGGCGATCCGCTGGAAGCGTACCTCCGCCTGCGGGCCGAGAATCCCAGCCCATTTATGGCCTATCTGGAGACGGAAGGCAGCGTGGTGGTGTCGGTCAGCCCGGAGCGGCTGGTCGACTGGCAGCCTGGGCCAGACGGACTGAATATCAGCGCCCGCCCCATTGCCGGAACCCGGCGGCGCGGCGACACCCCCGCCGAGGACGCCGCCCTCGAAGCCGAGCTGCGCGCCGACCCCAAAGAGCGGGCCGAACACACCATGCTGGTGGACTTGGTGCGCCACGACCTGGGCCGGGTAGCGGCCAGCGGCAGCGTGCGCGTGCCGGACCTGATGCTGGTCGAGCGCTACAGCCACGTGATGCATCTGGTCTCAGAAGTAGCGGCGCAGGCGCAGGGCGGGCTGAGCGTGCGTGACCTGCTGGCCGCCACTTTTCCGGGCGGCACGATCACCGGAGCGCCCAAAGAGCGGGTCATGGAAGCCATCGCGGACCTGGAACCGCACCCGCGCCGCTGGTACACCGGGAGCGTGGGGCGCGTCAGCGGGCAGGGCGCGGACTTCAATATCCTGATTCGCACGGCGGATTTCCAGCGCAGCGGGGACGGCTGGCGGGTCACGGTGCGGGCCGGGGGCGGCACGGTGATCGACTCGGACCCGGACAACGAAGGCGAGGAAACCGTCCACAAGGCCCAGGCGCTGCTGGGCGTGCTGGCAGGGCTGCCGGGTCGCCGCGCCCAGCCCCCGGCCCCGCCCGTCAGCGGGCGCGACTGGCGGCCCCCGCCGCCCCCCACCGCGCCGCCGCTGCGGGTGCTGCTGCTGGACAACCGCGACTCGTTCACCATGAATCTGGCGCACGACCTGCTGGCCCTCGGCGCTCAGGTGGAGGTCCGCAGCCAGGATGAGGACGCCGCCGCACTGCTGGCGACCCGCCCGGACGCGGTCATGATCGGCCCCGGCCCCGGCACGCCGCAGACGAGTGGCTGCACGCTGGAGCTGACCCGCCGCAGTTTGCAGGGGGGCGTCCCGCTACTGGGCGTATGCCTGGGCCATCAGGCGCTGGGCGAGGTGCTGGGCGGCGCGGTGGTGCGTGGTCAGCCGGTGCATGGTCGCCCCGAAGCGATGCAGCACAGCGGCGCGGGCCTGTGGGCAGGCATCCCGCAGGGGGCCGAGTTTGGGCGTTACCACTCGCTGGTCGTGGAGGGGCTGGATGAGCGGCTGGTCAGCGCCCGCAGCGCCGCAGGGGTGGTACAGGCGCTGGACGTGCAGGCTGTCACCGGGCGACCCGCCTGGGCGGTGCAGTTCCACCCCGAAAGCGTGCTGAGTCCCTGGGGGCGGGTGCTGCTGGGCAACTGGCTGAGGCTGGCGCAGGCGGGCGGGCAGGGCGGCTGAGATGACGGAGCTGTCTCCCCTGCCCCCGCAGCTGAGCACGCCGGCGGCGCTGCACGGGGCCACTGCCTTTACCACCATCCGCACCCGCCGTGGCCGAGCGCTGCTGTGGTCCGAGCATCTGGCGCGGCTGGCGGGGACCGCAAAGCTGCTGGGCCTGCCGGACCCCGGCCTGCCGCAGCCGCCCGCGCTGGGGCCGTTGCCGTGGGGCCTGCTGCGTCTCACACTGAGCGAGGGGGGGCTGTACCACAGCCACGCGCCGCTGACGCCGGGGCCGAGGCCAGAGGCGGGCGTGACGGTCAGGCTGACCGACTGGCAGGTTCACCCGCAACTGGCGGCCCACAAGACCGGGAATTACCTCCCCTACCGCCTCGCCGGGGCCGAAGCGGTGGCAGCAGGTGCGTTCGAGGGGTGGCTGCGGCTGGGGGACACCCTGGCCGACGGCAGCCGCACCGCGCCGCTGCTGGAGCTGGGCGGAGAATGGGTCGTACCGGCGGGTGGCCTGCCCAGCGTGACCCGCGCTCATTTCTTGCAACAAGCCCGGCTGCGGGATCAGCCCTTCACCGAGCGCCCTGTCCGTCTGGCCGAACTGCCCTCCATTTCCCGCGCCTGGGTCTGCGGCAGCGGCGTGGGCGTGGTCCCGTTGCGGGAGCTGTGGCTGGAGGGCCAGCGGCTGAAGCTGGAGGCCGTATGGCCGGACGGAGCGGATGAGGTGACGTGCTGGCCGGGGGGTTAATCCCTAGCGCAGTTCTCCAAAGTCCAGGCTGGGCGTAAGTTCCATCTGAGCGCTGAGGCCTTCGCGCTTTAGAAGCACACACCTCGGGCCAGCCGCCGCCTTGCAACATGTGAACGCCCACCCCGCGGGTCAGCCTGACGGACAGACCGACTTCTTCCCGGGCTTCCCGAACAGTGACCTAGACTGGGGCATCGTAGACGCCCCCCGGCGCGCCCCCTAAACCGGGGACAACGCTCTGGCGTAGGGCCAGCATAGCGCCGGACCAGCACAGCGACGTTGATGGCTACCCCTTACTGCCCAGCCATCAGCGCCGCCACTGCCTCCTCTTTGCCCTTGGCCTCCACCTCAATCCATTCCACGCCGGCGTAGCTGCTCGGCAAGTCGGTGATCAGGTACGAGTGACGGCGGTCATGCGGTCCCTCTATCCCGTTGCTCAGGTGGACCAGCTGCCACTCGGGAGGCTGCCAGGTGGCCCGCGCCCGCGCTGTCCAGGCCGCCACGCTGGGGTCTTCGTAGTCTGGCAGGCGCTCGCGCACGACGTGGTGATGTGCATCAAAGACAAACGGCGTCCCGGTGGCCTCACAGACCGGCAGCAGCTCGGCAGGGCCATACGCCCGCTCGTCGTTTTCCAGCGCCAGCCGGGTGCGGATGCCGTCTGGCAGGTCGGGAATCAGGGCAGCCAGCTCAGCCCCGCGCCTGCCTTTGCCGCCGTGCAGCAGCAGGATATTCCAGTGGCTGCGCTCCAGACCCAGCGCATCCATCACGCGTGCGTGAATGCCCAGCGCGTGCAGACTGCTCTCACGCACCTCGGGACGCTCACTGTTCAGCACGATGAACTGCTCGGGGTGCATCAGCGTGCGGATGCCCGCCGCCTGGAACGCCGCGCCTGCCGCCCGCAGCTCGCCGCTCAGCTCGGCGAACACCTCCCCGGAAATCTGGTCGTCCACGCCCCCATGCCGCAGGTCCAGCATCGGAAAGAGACTGGAGCTGAGGCGGTACAGCCGGATGCCCCGCGCCGCGCAGAACCCGGCGGCGACGTGCAGGCGCTGAATGTTGCTGGCGTACAGATCGTAGAGTTTGGCCCGCTTGTCCGCGTCACTCAGGGCCAGGTAGCGGGTGCGGGTCACGGTGCGGAAGCGCACTTCGGGGCCGACGGTCAGGCAGACCAGGCCGTAAGCAGGAGAATGGGGCAGGTCAACCATAGGTCATCAGGTTAGAGCCGCAGCAGACCAGAGGCAGTGGCGCAGACGGCAAACCGAAAAGTCAAAAGTAGAGATAAAAATGCAGCCACCGACCTCCACTTGTTAGACTGGACTCCGGTCAGGTGCTTTCCGGTTTCGCTGGGACCCGAACACCTTGAGACGTTTGCTCGGCGCAGACGACACGGCACTGCGGGGGGGCAGGGTCAGGGAGCACGGGGTGGCCGCACTGTGCAGATTCCCTTTCAGCGTCTGAGCCTACGGTCTGCCTTAGTATTTATGCAGCATTTGAACTGCAACACCGCTCCGACCTGCGGCGGCACCACGGCTCCAGGCTCCTGCTGGACCCGCCTGCCTGCCTTTGAAGCGCCCAGCCCCGGCATCACCTGGCGCACTCCACCCCAGAATTTCAACTTTTATCTCTTAGAGGAGGGCCATGAACATCCATATCCTGACTGACCCGACCCACCTGCCCGGCTGCGGGCTGGCCCCCAGGGAAGGTGGCCGCCCTTGTCACTGACCCTCGCCGTTCTTTTTCCATTTTTGATGGCGGCCATCGTCGCCTGGGCGGGACTGCACCTGGGCCGCCGCGCCGGGTATCTGGCGGCCCTGGGCTTCCTGCCCGCGCTGCTGCTGGCGGTGCCGCTGTCCGGCATGCCCGCCGCCGAGCCGCTGTACGAGCGGTGGCCCTGGGTGCCTACCCTGGGGCTGGACCTGGCCTTCCGGGGTGACGGCTTTTCGCTGCTGTTCGCCGTCCTGATCGGTGTGATCGGCACGCTGGCCAGCCTGTACTCGGTCAGCTACCTGTCCAGCAAGGAGCGCTTCGCCCGCTTTTACGCGTATCTGCTGCTGTTCGGTGGGTCCATGCTGGGCCTGGTCCTCAGCGACAACCTGATCGCTCTGTTCGGCTTCTGGGAAATGACCTCTATCACGTCCTTTCTCTTGATTGGCCTGTGGCACGCCCGCGCCGCCGCGCGTGACGGGGCCATCAAAGCCTTTTTGGTTTCCGCAATGGGCGGCCTGGGCCTGCTGGCCGCCGCTGCCCTCATCGGCGCCGCTGGGGGCAGCTACAACCTGTCCGAAATTGATCTGGCGGCGCTGCAGGCCTCGCCCCTCTTCGTGCCTGCCATGCTGCTTACCCTGCTGGCCGCCTTTACCAAATCGGCACAGTTGCCGTTTCACCTGTGGCTTCCCACGGCCATGGAAGCGCCTACTCCAGTCAGCGCCTTTTTGCATTCGGCCACGATGGTCAAAGCCGGGGTCTTTCTGGTCGCCAAATTCGGGCTGCTGTTCGCCGGTCATCCGCTGTGGTCGGCCATCATCGTACCGCTGGGCCTGGCCACCATGACCTGGGGCAGCTACCTGGCCCTGCGTCAGACCGACCTCAAAGCACTGCTGGCCTTTTCCACCATCTCGCAGCTGGGCCTGCTGATGAGCCTGTATGGCCTGGCTGACCCTGAGGGCCGTTTCAGTGCCACCACACACCTGCTGAACCACGCCGCGTTCAAGGCCGCGCTGTTCTTCGTGGTGGGCATCATCGACCACGAAACCGGCACCCGCGAAATCCCCAAGCTCAGCGGTCTGCGCCGGGTCTTTCCGGTGACTTTCGTGCTGGCCTTGCTCGCGGCCCTCAGCATGGCGGGTATTCCGCCACTGGGCGGATTCGTGTCCAAGGAGCTGTTTTACGAGGCGATGCTGCATCACGGCGTTCCTTTCTTGCTGGTGGCCGTCGTAGGCAGTGCGCTGACCCTGGCCTATACGGTCCGCTTCATGTCGGTCTTTTCTGGGCGCTTGGAACATCCCGGTGACCAGCGCCCCGAGCGTCCCACGGATGCCATCCTGGCCCCGATCATTCCATTGGTGGGCGCTGCGGTGCTGTTCGGGGTGTGGCCCGCCAGCGCCGAGCGGCTGACCCGCACCGCCGAAAACGCCCTGCAATTTTCCGAACACGGCGCGCACCTATCGCTATGGCACGGTATCACTCCAGCCTTGATCGCCACGCTGGTCACCTGGGCCATTGGGGCCTTCGTGTGGTGGCGCCGCGATGAGTTCGCGGCCATGCAGCGCCGCCTGACACCAGGCTGGAACGCGAATACGGCCTACTATGGCCTGCGGGAGTGGCTGGACATCACCGCCACCGCCGTCATCCTGCGGACCCAGGGCCTGGCGCTGCCGAGCCAACTGCGCTTCAGCCTGATCGCGGCGGGCCTGATCGTGGCCTTCGTGCTGCTGCGCGCTCCCCAGCCTTTCGCGCTGGATTTCGACTTCTCGCTCAGCCTGCTGCTGATCGTCACCCTGCTGATTGCCGGGGCAGTGGGTGTGTTGCTGGCCCGCAACCGTTTGACCGCCGTGCTGCTGATGGGCCTGACCGGATTTGGGACCGCCGCGGCCTTTTTGGCCTTCCGCGCCCCCGACCTGGCCCTTACCCAGATGGTCATCGAGACCGTCACGGTGATTTTGTTTCTGCTGGCCTTCCGCTACCTGCCGGGCGTACGTGACCTGCCACGTACCCGCGCGCAGTACGTGACCGACCTGACCATCGCAGCGGCAGCGGGCCTGGGCACGATGGTGTTCGTCCTGGCCAGTCAGCCGAGCCTGGCCGACAAGATCTCGCCCTATCACCTGGCTTACTCCTACAAGGGCGGTGGCGGCAACAACGTCGTGAACGTGACCCTGGTGGATTTCCGTGGCTTCGATACCCTGGGTGAAATCATCGTGGTGGGCATGGTCAGCCTGGCCGTGGTGGGCATGGTCAGCCTGGCCGTGCTGGCCCTGGTGCGCGTAGGCAAACGCGGCCAGACGGGCAGCAACTCACAGCAGGCCGAAGCGGCGGACCCGACCAGCAACATGGCCCTGATTCCGACCCGTCAGGAGCGTGAACGGATTCGCCAACTCCTGATCGAGCAAGGCACCCTGTCTTCCCCGGAGCCGCAGACACCCCCACGGCAGCGGGGCTTTAGCCGTATCCGTCAGAATCTGTCCGGCAATGGAGGTCCCGAATGAGCCGCAAAAAGAAGCGTCCCGGTCAGTCGGTCTCCCGCAAAGCAGGCCGTCAGACGCCGCCTGCCCCCAGCAAGACACCAACCCCACAGGACACGGCTGCCGCCGAAGCCAAGCCAGGCCTGCGCCGCCGCACCCTAAATGCCCTGCGGCCAGGCCGTCACCCCTGGGGCCGCGACGTGCCGGAACTCGGTGGTGCTGCGCCGGACCGTGACTACGCCGTGCTGGCGCAGTCGGTCATCAAAGACCCGGTGCTGCGGACCGTGGCCCAACCAGCCTTCGCGCTGATTATGCTGCTGGCGTTGTTGCTGTTCTGGCGCGGCCACCAGCTGCCGGGCGGGGGCTTTGTGGGTGGGGCCATGACCGTCTGCGCCCTGCTGCTGCACCGCATCGCTACCGGCCACGCTCCGCTCAAATTCGACTTTGCACGTCTGATTCCGGTCGGTCTGGCCACCGCCTTTGTCACGGGTCTGGTGCCTTATCTGACCGGACGCTCTTTTCTCAAGAGCGACTACGGTTATCTGACCACGCCCGTTACCGGAGAATTCGAGTGGGCCACCGCGCTGCTGTTCGACCTGGGCGTGTACCTGTTGGTGGTGGGCGGCGGCATGGCCATCGCCGAAGCACTGATCGACATTCACCCGACCGAACGGGTTGAGGAGGACCTCTGATGGAAACACTGTTTGCCCTGGTGATCGGGGTCCTGGTGGGTGCGGGGGTCTTTATGCTGCTCTCGCGGGTCATCGTGCGGGTGGCGCTGGGCCTGTCGTTTATCGCTTATGGCGTGAACCTGGCGATCCTGACGGCGGCTGGCCTAGGCCAGGAATCACCGCCGCTGCTCAGCTTGCCGGGACCCTATGTGGACCCACTGCCGCAGGCCCTGATCCTGACGGCCATCGTGATCGGATTTGCGACCACAGCGCTGCTGCTCACGGTGGCGATTCGGGCCTATCAGGTTGCTGGACACGACGACGCCGAAGCCTTTGGCGACAACCTGGCCGACGATCCGGGCAACCCAGATGGCCGCCCTGCCGACGCTGAACACCCCAGCCCCGACATCCCCGATACCGAGCATTACGAAGAAGCACCGACCCCAGCTGACCTGATCATCCTGAGTGCCCGGCCCCAGTTCCGCTCGGTGGCGGACACTCAGGATCAGGACACCGCACCGGATAAACCCCACACAGGAGGCACCCGATGAGTTTGTCTGCCCTGGCCCCTGTCCTGGGAACCGATACCGGATGGACCGCCGCCCCGATCATCATTCCGCTGGGCACCGCCCTGCTGTTGCTGCTGCCGCTGCGCCGCACCCTACAAGCGGGTCTGTCTATCGTCGGCACCGTGCTGATGCTCCTGGCGTCGGTCTACCTGCTGATTCAGGCCGGACACGGCCAGATTCTCACCACCAATATGGGCGGCTGGCCCGCGCCGTTTGGAATCACCATGGTGGCCGACCGCCTGGGCGCCTGGATGAGTCTGCTCACGTCCATCAGTGCCGTGCTAAGTGTGCTGTACGCTGCCGCCATGCCCGACCGGGTGCGCGAGCGGCATCACCTCTTCGCCCTGATGCAGTTCCTGTTCGCAGGGGTGCAGATCTCGTTCCTGACCGGGGACCTCTTTAACCTGTTCGTGGCTTTCGAGGTCATGCTGGTCGCCAGTTACGCACTGGCGGTGCTGGGCAGCACCCGTGAGCAGCTGCGTGAGGGCTTTCGCTACATCGTGATGAACCTCACCGCTTCGGCGCTGCTGGTCGCCACCGTGGGCATGATCTACGGCCTGATAGGCACGCTGGATATGGCCCACCTGTCGCAGCGCTCCGCCGAGCTGGGCGTCAACCATGTGGTCACGGCCTTCAGCATCCTGCTCTTGATCGTCTTTTCGGCCAAATCGGCGCTGTTTCCGCTGGGGTTCTGGCTGCCGGGAACCTACCCAGCCGTGCCGCCAGCAGCGGGGGCCTTTTTCGCCGCCATCCTGACCAAAGTGGGCATCTACGCGCTGGCCCGCACCTTCAACACCATCTTCGTAGGCGAGCCGCACATCGCGCAGAACATCCTGCTGATTCTGGGCACCGTGACCATGCTGTACGGGGCGCTGGGGCTGGTGTCACAGCGTGAATGGCGGCGCATCCTGGCCTTCGTGGTGGTGGTGTCGGTGGGCTTCATGGCGATGGGCCTGGGTGCCGGGACGCCGGAAGCGCTCAACGCCACCATGTTCTATGTCGGGGTCAGCGTGGCGGTCACCTCGGCCATGTTCCTGCTGGCGGGCGTGGCCGAGCGCGCCACCGGCACCACCCACGTCAACGTGCGCGGCATGCTGGAACACCGTCCCCTGCTGGCGGGCCTCTTTATGCTGGGAGCACTGACCATCGCGGGTCTGCCGCCCACCGGGGGCTTTATCGCCAAGTTCGCGCTGATCGCTTCGGTGCTGGAGGTCGGCACGCCGCTGGCTTACCTCGCAGCGGGCAGCGCCCTGGTCAGCTCTTTGATCATCCTGTACGCCATGCTGAACATGTGGCGGGCCTTCTTCTGGGGCAAGCGCCACAGTGACCGCCAGTTGCGCCCCAACCCGGCTGGTCAGCTGGCCGCCCTGTACCTGGCGATGGGCGCCGTGGCCCTCACTGCCCTGAGCGCTGGGCCCATGATGGCGTATACCGCTGACCTGAGCCGCGACCTCCAGACCCCGGAGCGCTACCGCACCGCGGTGCTGGGCACTGACCCGGTGGTTATTCCCGACCCCTACTCGCCGGAATACTACAAGTTCACAGCGCCGGAAGCGGGCGCGGAGATTGAACATGACCCGGCCCACGACCCGGCCCCTGCGGAGGCGAACCCATGAGGGGCCTGACACTGAATCTGCTGCTGGCCGTGGTCTGGGCGCTGCTGGCCGGACGGCTGGGCACCCGTGAACTGCTGATCGGCTTTCTGGTGGGCCTGCTGGTCCTGACACTTTTCCCCAGAGCCTTGGGCACCGAGCTGTATATCGCCCGGTTGCGGGCGGTGGGCCGCTTCGTGTGGTTTTTCCTGCGCGAACTGACCGTCGCCAACGTGCAAGTCGCCAGTTTCGCGCTGCGCCGCCACCCGCCGCTCTCGCCGCTGATCGTGGCGGTACCACTGCGGCTGACCAGCGAAGCCTCGCAGACCATGCTGGCCGCCACCATCACGCTGATGCCCGGCACGGTGGCGATGGGCTTCAACCCTGAGCGCACCGTCATGTACGCCCACGCCATCGGTATTCCCGACCCGGATGATGCCCGCGAGAGCATCCTGAAAGTGGAGCGCTACTTGCTGGACATCCTGCACCCCATCCCCGATCCCGACCACTTGCCCCCTGAGGAGGGAACAGCATGATTATCGACCTGTCGCTGGCCATTGTCGCGATCTCTGCCGTACTGGTGGCCTTCCGGGTGCTGCGCGGCCCCAGTTGGGGGGACCGCATCATGGCCTTCGATTTCCTGAGCGTCAATCTGGTGGTCCTGTTCGTGCTGTTCGGGGTGCGGACCGGCCTACTGGTGATGTTGGACGCCGCGTTGGTGCTCAGCCTGCTGGGCTTCCTGAGTACGGTGGCGCTGGCCCGCTACTTGCTGCTGAATCAGGTGATGAAATGAACGGCGACCTTGCGCACACCCTGACGGCCTGGGACATCAACCTGTGGCGTGACATCCCCGTATTGATCGGCAGCATTTTCGTGCTGGCCGCCGCCATCGGCGTGCTGCGCTTTCCGGACCTCTACAGCCGCCTGCACGCCAGCTCCAAACTGGTCACCCTGGGATCGGCAGGCATCTATTTGGGTGTGGCGGTGGACTTTGCCGAGCCGAGCGCTTTTACGCGGCTGCTGGCGGTGCTGCTATTTCAGTTCATTACCACGCCGCTGAGTGCATACCTGATCGCACAGGCCAGTTACCTCCGCGGCCTGCCAGCAGCACTGTCTACCCCGCCGCGCGGCCAAGCCGACGAGTGGGGCGCTCCCGGTCTGGCCACCCAGATCAGCGAGGCGCGGCAGGCCCAGGCTGCCCAAACCCAGGCCCACCCAGACCCGCAGTAATGGTGGTCAGAGGCCGGAACGCCGCAGTTCTCTCCTGGCCGGCCAGACGCAGCAATTGTGCTGCCCGACATGTTGCGGCCCTGTAAGAGCGCGCTGCCTACTCTGGCGCTATGACTGCCCATACTGCCCCGCCTGAAATCAAAACGCAGTTCGATGCCCTGCTGTCCGAGATGGTGCAGCGTGGGGCATCGGACATTCACCTGCGGGCAGGCAGCGCACCAGCAGCGCGAATTGACGGTGAGATCATCCGTTACGGTGAAGAGCGGCTGACCCCGCAGCAGATGGAGTACTTCGCGCAGGTGATGATGCCGACCCAGGTCATGTGGGGGACTTTTCTAGAAAAGCGTGACGCCGACTTTGCCTACTCGCTGCCTGGCATGGCCCGCTTCCGCGTGAACGCCTACTTTCAGCGCGGCAGTGTGGGCCTGATTATGCGGGTGATCGAGGACAAGCCAATTCCCACCTTCGAGCAGCTGGGCCTGCCGCAAAGTGTCTTTGAGGAGCTGTCCAGACACGAGCGCGGGCTGATCCTGGTCACTGGCCCCACCGGATCGGGCAAGACCACCACGCTGGCCAGCCTGCTGGACCACATCAACGCCCGTGACGCCGTGAACATCGTGACACTGGAAGACCCCATCGAGGCCCTGCACCGCGACAAGAAAGCCATGATGGTGCAGCGCGAACTGGGCGCCGACACCCAGAGCTTTTCCAACGGGCTGCGGGCCGCCATGCGCCAGGGCCCCGACATCATCCTGATCGGCGAGATGCGTGACAAGGAAACGGTGGAGGCCGCCCTGAGCGCGGCGCAGACCGGCCACCTGGTCTTCAGCACGCTACACACCCAGGATGCCATGCGCTCGATCAACCGCATCATCGACTTTTTCCAGCCGCACGAGCGCGAGCAGATTCGCCAGGGCCTCAGCGAAAGCCTGGTGGCGATCGTCAGCCAGCGCCTGCTGCCGCGCAAGGGAGGCGGCCGGGTGCTGGGCATGGAAATCCTGCTGGGCACGCCCACCGTCAAAGAATGCGTCAAGGACGCCGACAAGCAAGAAGAGATCAAGCAGGCCCTGCAAGAGGGCGGCATGCGTGGCATGCATACCTTCGACCAGCACCTGGCCCGCCTGGTGGCCGACGGGCTGATGGACGAGGACGAAGCGATGCTGGCCGCCACCAGCCCGCACGAACTCAAAATCATGATGATGCAGGCGAGCTACTGAGGCTTGCTCCCACCAAGGCATGAACAGCAGCAGGCAAAAGGAGTGAATGATCCTTTTGCCTGCTGCTTATGAACTTCATTTGCTATGAGGCCGTCTGGCCCAGTTCCACGTCCTTGACATATTCGCCCTGGGCTTGCCACTCGGCGCGTTCCTCAGCCGTAGCTTTGGGGCTGAACAGGCCAGTAAAGCCGTAGATCATCCCCAGCAGAGGCGACAGCCAGCAGGCGAACGAAAGCGGAATATACATCAGGTTTTGCAGCTGACCGTCCATGATGCCCAGGCCCAGCGCGGTGATCACAAAAGCGCCGCCAGCGTTCCAGGGAATCAGCGGACTCATCAGGGTGCCGCCTTCTTCGACAGCGCGGGCCAGGTTCTTGGTGGAGTAGCCCAGGCCCCGGTAGACCGGCGCGAACATCCGCCCCGGCAGCGCAATGCTCAGGTACGGATCGCCCGCCACCACGTTGGTCGCGAAGGCGGTGCCGATGGCGCTGGCCTGCAGCGCCCCAAAGCGGCGGATACGGCTCACGATGGAATTGATGATGCTTTCCAGCACCCCAGTACGTTCGAGCGCTCCGCCGAAGCCCAGCGCCAGCAGCATCAGCGAGATGGTCCACATCATGCTCTGGAGGCCGCCCCGGTTCAGCAGTGAATCAATCTCGGCATTGCCGGATTCGATAGAGAAACCGTTCTGGGCATAGTTGAAGACGCTGTGCAGATCCGCTCCCTGCATGGTCATGGCAATCACACCGCCGACCAACGCACCCGCAAACAGTGAGGGCAGCGGCGGCTTTTTCAGCAGGGCCATGCCCAGGACCACCAGCACCGGCAGCAGGGTGAGCGGCGAAATCACGAAGTTCTGTTCCAGGGCCGCTGTGATGCCCTGGATGGACTCAAAAGACACTTCCTGCTCACCGACCATCTGGAACCCCGCAAAAGCGTAGATGGCGAGCGCGATCAACATGGCCGGAATAGTCGTAGGCAGCATGTTCTTGATGTGGTCGAACACGGTGATGCCCGTGACCGCTGGGGCCAGATTGGTGGTGTCGCTCAGGGGGCTGAGCTTGTCCCCGAAAAAGGCTCCTGACACGACCGCTCCGGCCGTCCAGACCAGCGGAATGCCAAAGCCTGCGCCGATGCCCACCAGCGCCAGGCCGACAGTGCCCACCGTGCCCCAGCTGGTTCCCAGCGACACCGAGATGACCGCACAGATCAGCATGGCGGCCACCAGAAAAATCTGCGGCGAGAGGATATTTAGGCCGTAATAAATCAGGGTAGGTACAGTGCCAGCGCCGATCCAGATGCCGATCAGCATCCCCACCACCATCAAAATGGCGAGTGAGGGCATGGACACATGGATGACCCGGAAAATGCCTTCACGTACATCCGCCCAGCTGATGCCCAGGTAATTGCCCAGCAGGCCCGTCAGGGCAATGCCGATGGCCAGGGGAATGTGCGGCGCAAAGTCACCATAGTAAAAAATCTGCAGGCCCAGGATCAGCAAGGTCAGCACCACGGGCAGCAGCGCCAACCCCAGACTGGGCAACTTCCCCTTGGGGTGCATCTGTTCAGTTGGTTCGGTCATGTCACTCCTTTCGGAGCAGACTGGCAGCCATCCAGGAGGCACAGTCCACTCCAGGGCCAGCCACCTGGCAATAAAGCTTACCTAGACAAACATTTAAACTGGCCCAAGGTCTATAAGGCGAATCGGTCCGGGAAAGTCCAACGCATCACATGATATGGACGCGACTTTCACAACATTCCACTATACGCAAAATAACCCGCAAGGCCAAACGTGCAAAGGGGTCAAGATACGGTGATGTGGCCCGATTGATTTGAGTTTTTGCCCAGTGAATAGCTTGCCGCAAGGCTGCTGAATCCCGTCCCTGAACACCTCATGGCTTATGGTGAGGTCATGCTGACGCCCGACGGCCTAAGCCTGGGCTCCCTGAACCTCGGCTGGACGGCCCTGACCCTGCTGCTCGGCTACGCGGTCTGGAGCGCTCAGGCCCGCTTCCCACACGCTGACTTGGCTGCGCTGGTCACGCTGCTGGTGGCCCGGCTGTGGGCGGCGCTGCCGGGTCTAAGCGCCGCTCGTCCCCTCAGCGAGAACCTGCTGGACCTTGTGGATGTGCACCGGGGCGACTGGGCCTGGGGGCCAGGGTTGCTGGCCGGGGCACTGACGCTGTGGCTACTGAGTGGGCGGCGCTGGCCTGCCGGGGCGTGGCCCACGCTGGGGCTGACCGTGCTGGCCGGGTTCCTGCCGCTACTGTTGCAGCCTGCCAATCAAGCAGACCTGACGCTGCCGACCACCCAGTTGGCAACGGTCTCGGCAACCGAGACTGGACCTGCCACTCCCCTACCACCGGGCCAGGTCGTGAACTTCTGGGCGACCTGGTGCGGGCCCTGCCGCGCCGAACTGCCGCTGCTGGAAGCCCAGCTGGCGGCGGGCGCACCAGTCACGCTGGTCAACGTGGGCGAGAGTCCGCAGACTGTGCAGGCTTTTTTACAGCGCGAGGGATTGACCCTCACCACCCACACCGGCGGCGAAGCGCTGACCGGGACCATGCAGGTCAGTGCCTTTCCGACCACCTTGGCCGTGAACGGCGCTGGACAGGTGGTCAGGCGGCATCTGGGACCGCTCAGCGGCGCTCAGTTGCAAAGGCTACTCCGGGCGGCACAGGAGTCATTCAGCCGCTTAACCTTCCGCCAGCTCCCTCAGTACCGCACCCACCACTTTAGGGTCAGCTTGGCCGCCAGTCGCCTGCATCACCCGGCCCATGAAAAAGCCCTGCAGCGCCTTCTTGCCGCCCCGGAACGCTTCGGCCTCGGCAGGGTGCGCGGCGAATAGTTCAGTGATCACCCGGCGCAGTTCGCCCGTGTCCGACACCACCCCCAGGCCCTCGCGCTCCACGATGGCGGCGGGGGCTTCGCCGCTCTCGCTGGCCCGGATCAACACATCTTTGGCAATGCGCGAGGTGATCTGACCGCCCTTCAGCAGTTCGGCCAGGGCGGGCAGGTCGGCGGCTTTCAATCCGCTTTGACCACGGCGGAGGCTACCTGCCAGCTCATTGACCACCCAGGCCGCCACCTGCCCAGCGTGCGCCCCGGCCCCACTCTGCGTAAAGAACTCGCCCAAAGTGGCGTCACGCGCCAGGGCAATCGCGTCTTCTTCACCTACGCCCAGGCCGCGCAAGCGGGACATTTCGGCCTGCTCCTGCGGACTGAAATCGGGAGCAGCGGCGGCGACGTTCTCTTTGTTGCTCTCGGCTCTCGGCCCTCTGCCCTGCGCACTGTCTCCTTTGGCTTCTTCCTTCGGCCCCTTCCCCCAGCTATCCCGCAGGGTGATAATCCGCCCGAACACCAGCCCTTCCTCGCGGCTGTCTACCGGGTCGCGCCAGAAGTAGCCCTGGCGCTCGAACTGGTAACGGGTGTCCTGCGGGTCGTCCAGCAGGCTGGGTTCCACGAAGCCGTGCAGCACGCGCAGCGAGTCGGGGTTCAGGAAGCGGGTGAAGTCGCCGCTGACCGGCGCGTCGCCCTCGTGGCTCATGCCTTCGGGGTCGAAGTCGGGGGCTTCGGGGCCGCTGGCGATGTCCTGCACGTTCTCGCCTTCAGGGTTGGGCACCCGGAACAGCCGGTCGTACAGCCGGAATTCGGCGGGCACGCTCTGGCTGGCGCTCACCCAGTGAATCACGCCCGCCGCGCCCACCTCTTCGGGCTGGATGGTGGCGCGAATCAGCACCGGCTGGCCTGCCCCGTCCAGTTCGACCTCGTCGGCGCGGATGATGCCCGCCCCGCGCAGCCGCACCGTGCCGCCACGGGTCAGCCGCTTGAACCCCTTGGGCGGGTCCAGCACAAAGTCGCTCTTTTCGATATAGATTTCGCGGGTCAGCGGCACGGCCCGTACCGCCTGCGCCTCCGGCACCCGCTCACCGCCCGGCAGGCTCAGCAGGCCGTCCGGCGAGAGGGCCACCACGTCGTGCGGCCAGTAGGGCAGGCGCAGGGTCTGCGGCTCTTCCAGGTTGGTCAGTTCCACCTTCAGCGGCTCCAGCACCGCCATCACGCGGGGGGCGCGCGCATTCAGGTCGCCGCGCACGGCGTTTTCGTACACGGCCAGGTCCACCGTGCGGTTGGTGCGGTTCACGCCGATCTGCGCGGCGAAGGCCCGCACCGCTTCCGGCGTCACGCCCAGGCGGCGCTGAGCCCGCAGGGTGGGCATCCGGGGATCGTCCCAGCCGGACACGAAGCCCTCTTCAATCAGGCGGCGCAGCTTGCGCTTGGAGGTGATGGTGTATTCCAGCCCCCGGCGCCCGAACTCGTACTGGTGCGGGCGCGGGTCGAAGCCGAGGCGCTCCAGCAGCCAGTCGTAGATGGCGCGGTTGTCCACGAATTCCAGGGAGCACATCGAATGGGTCACGCCTTCCAGGGCGTCTTGCAGCGGGTGCTGGAAGTCGTACATGGGGTAGATGCACCAGTCGTTGCCGGCGCGGTAGTGCGGCGCGTGCAGAATGCGGTAGAGCGCCGGGTCGCGCAGCTTCATGTTGGGACTGGACAGGTCGATTTTGGCGCGCAGCACGTGTTCGCCGTTCCCGAACTCGCCCGCCCGCATCCGGCGGAACAGATCCAGGTTTTCTTCTACGCTGCGTTCCCGGTAGGGGCTGGGCGTGCCGGGCTGGTCGGGGGTGCCGCGCAGGCGGGCCATCTCGTCGCCGCTCACGCTGTCCACGTAGGCGTCGCCCTGGCGAATCAGCTGCTCGGCGTACTCGTAATATTTCCCGAAGTTGTCAGAGGCGTAGTAAAAGTGCTCGCCCCAGTCCCAGCCCAGCCATTTCAGGTCGTCGGCAATGGCGTCCACATACTCCTGGGTCGCCAACTCGGGGTTGGTGTCGTCCATCCGCAGGTGGTAGCGCCCGCCGAATTGATTGGCCGTCTGAAAGTCCAGGAAGGAGGCGAACACATGCCCCAGGTGCGCGTAGCCGCTGGGCTCGGGCGGAAAGCGGGTCACGACCTGCGGGTACTTGCCGCTATGCAGGTCGCGCTCGATGATTTCGGTGATGAAGTTGGGCGCCACGCGGGGGGCGTCGGCGTCAGGGGTGGGCGCGGTCATGCCAACAATGATAGACGCAGGGGCAGAAGGACGAAGGCGGATGGGTGGTGGGCCGTCTGGAGGCCGAAAGGTTTAAGAAAAGCGGCAAAGCGGCGGGCGCGATAAGGGCGGCCCTGCCCCGCGTCACGCTTTTCACTCTGCTGGCTATACTGTGACCTATGCATAAATTCACCAAAGTCGTCCTCCTGACTCCCCTGCTCATCTCTGCGGCTGGGGCGCAGTCCTTCGGGGTCTATGGCAGCGCCAGCACCGCTGCGCCTTTTGGCGGCGGCGTGCAGTACCAGACCGCTCCCAGTGCCGCCGGGGCTTACCGCGTGGGTCTGGGCTACGAGTATGGCGGCGCAGCCCTCAGTGCCGAGCGCCTGAACGGCTTTGGCAGGGGCCAGGGCTACTGGGGCGCGGGGGCTTTTGCCGGCTACGCCCCCGCCGATGACCGGGGGGTGTTCGGCGGCGTGCGCGGTCTGGTCGGCACGGAACTTCCTACCGGCGGCCTGAACCTGTTCGGTGAAGTGGGCGTGCAGGTGGTGGCCCTCCAAACCAGCAACAGCGATATCGGCGTGGTCGGCGGGCTGTCGCCTGTGCTGCGCGTAGGCGTCCGCTTCTGAGACGCCTCCTGGCGGGTGTGTGCCTCACGCTGGCGCTCATGGTGCTGGCGCTCCCCCTGGCATTTGCCGCCTTCACTGCTGACCCGGCGCGGCGCGAGTGGCTGGCTCGGCGGGATGGGCGGCGGCCCCAATCAGCTCTGGGCACTGGTGGCCTGTGTGCTGAGCGGCGTTTCTCTGCTGACAGCCACAGTCGCCTTGCAGCAACAATAGAAATAGGCCACCCGTCAATATTTCGGGTGGCCTTCTGCGTTCGTCCTTCCGGCTTCTGCCTTCCGCTTCTCCTCAGTTCGCTTCCGCCATTTCCGCTTTACCTTCAGCGTCGGCCTTGCGGCCCCGGCTGGGGCGCTCGGTGGGTGCGGGTTCAGATGTAGCTTCCGGTTGGGGCTGGGCTTCGGCGCGGGCAGGGGCTGCGTTCCCACCGTCGCTCAGGCCCAGGCGGGCCAGGGTTTCCCCGAAAGCAGCCAGGGCGGGGCCAGCTTCGATGTCCTGCACGGCGCGGGCGTTCAGGGCTTTTAGCTCCTCGCGGGTCACGGCGTACTCTGGAGCCTCATGGCCCTTGAGGGTGTGCATCAGTGCGTAGGCGTCGGCGGCGGTGACAGTCGCGCCCTTGGAGGTCTGAATCACCGGATCGGTGGTCATGTCACTGCCCACCAGTGTGATCGCCTCGGGAGAAATCAGGGTCACACGGTCCCCGCGCTCCTCCATGTGAGCAGCCAGCTGCAGCAGACCACGCAGCGAGGCCATGTGGCTGAACAGTTCCAGGTGGGGCAGCATGGCCCCCGCTTTTTTCAAGAGGTTGTCCATAAATGCAGTATTTATGTAAATAGCAGAATAGTCAAGATGCGTTCCTTAATAAACAGATGGATATTGAAGGGGCAACAGTTAGGCTGAAACCATGCCTGCTGTGCCTCCGTCCGTCACCGTTCGCCGTATCACCGACCCACACGACCCCGCCCTGGCCGCTTTCGGTGAGGTTCAGCGCCGCAGCTACTATGCCCCCGATACCCTGATTCCGCCGCAGATGTTCCCAGACCTGGTGGCCGGGGCTGATTCAGGACGGCGCAACCGGATTCTGGTGGCTGAGCGGGCAGGGACGGTGCTGGGCGGCACGCTCTATCACTTGCTGCCGAGGGCCGGCTTCAATTCATTTCTGGGCATAGATGCGGTGGCCAGGGGCACTGGCGTGGGACACGCCCTCCACCGGGCTGCACTGGACGATGTTCAGGCGCACGGGTTGGCTGGCATGTTCGCCGACAGTGTGTACGCGGGCCGCCAATCCGCTGAGAGCCGCGCCGCCGAAGCCCGCACCGGGACCGATCCGCTGGCCCGCCGCGCCGCGCTGGACCGCCTGGGCTTCCGCACGGTGGACCTGGGCTACTGGCAACCTGTGGGCGGGCCAGACGGTGGGCCAGTCAGGGACCTGGACCTGCTGTACGCACCGCTGCATCCCGCGCTACAAGTTGAATTGAAGCTGGTGTCGGACACCCTGGAGGCCTACTGGCAGCCCTGGTTGGGCGGGCTGCACACAGGGACCGAACTGCGCGGCCTGCGTGAGCGGGCGGCTGGCGCGTCACTGAAGCTGCTCCCCGCCACCGAAACGGCGCAGTACTGGCAAAGCAGAGAGTCATAACAGCGAACCCCGCCTCCTTAAAGGGGCGGGGCTGACTTGGCTGGTGCGAATGCCCAGACTTGAACTGGGGACCTCACGCTTATCAGGCGTGCGCTCTAACCAGCTTCAAAATATGCCGTCTAGGACAGCAAATTCTCGTCTGAACTTTCCCGGCACCTCACAATCCGCACCCGAAATCTGAACACACTTATTCTACCCAAACGGCCCAGATCAGGGCCTTTAGTTTCTCTCAACCCCCAGTCTGCTTCTACGGCAGCTGGGGGATTTTCTTTGGAGGTTATCCATGCTTTACGACACAGAAAAAGCCCGTCAGTACCTGATTGATACCGAAGTCCCCCCTGCGGTCTGCAAGGAATACCTGAGCATCCTGACCAATCTCAATGCGCTGCACTCTTTGCTGACCCCCGAAGATCTGGCCGATGCCGTGAGTCTCAGCCAGTCGCACCTGGAGAAGATCACTGATAGCCATCAAGCCCGAAAACATGCGCTAGAGGAGGCTTATCCGGACCTAGAGCTTGCCGGAGAACTGAACACGTTAGGTGACTGGACTGCTTAGAACATCCCCAGAAAGGGCCCTCCGCAAATTCGCCTCCGGCCACATTCACCGTATGTTAACTTCACTCAGAGAACACATGGAGAACTCAGAAACAGCGCCACCAGCTTCTTCCTCACCTCCCTCTTCCGCAGCGGCGAACGCTGTTCCTCTGGGACGGCCTGATGGCGTGGCAGCCGCAGCCATGGCCAGTCCCTCACCCCCACCATCGCCACGTTCTGAGCGTCCGCTTCAGGACTTGCTGGAAGACTTTAGGTCGTTGCCTTTCGAGGTGCTCTTCCCTGTCCAGCGCTGGCTGAGTGATCAACCCTGGAAGATGCGATGGGTCCAGGCCTTGTTGTTCTTCGCACTGCTGCCACTCAGTCTCAGCCATTTCTGGGGCAGTGACGCTGAAATTCAGGACGCTGCCTGGGCCATCGGCATCTACTTCGCCCTGCTGTGGGGTTACGTGCTGTGGATGATTGTCCAGCCTGGTGATGTCAAACGCCGGAACGTCCTGATTCCCACTGTGTTTACTGCGGTTGTCGGCATCGTCCTGGTGCTGTTTCTTCAAGAAATGCCCTTTTTCAGCCTGCTGTACAGCGCCACTGAGTGGAACTTCAGCCCTGCACGGCTACTGGGCTTCGTGGCTGGCGTAGGGGTCATTGAAGAAGGAGTCAAACTGCTGCCCATCTGGTGGCTGGCCGTCAAACTCCGGGAAATCCGTACGCCCAGAGAAGCGGCGTTCTATGCAGGGCTGAGCGGCTTAGCCTTCGGGGTCGCTGAAGCTGTGGCTTACTCGATGGCCTACACCGAAATGAACTTCTACGCCCAGTATTACGGCCTGACTGGCGACGGTCACTACGTGATTCTGGAATTCCTGCGCCTCATCACCCTGCCGTTCCTGCACTGCATGTTCAGCGGCATCGCTGGTTACTACCTCGGTCTGAGCCTGCTGGCCCCACAACGCCGCACGGCACTGCTCCTCCTGGGTGTAGGACTGGCCGCCACCATTCACGGCTTTTACAACTTCTTCGCCAGCACTTGGCTGGGAGTGGTTGTCGCCGCCATCGCCATCTTGATGTTCATCGCCTACCTGCGTAGCGCTGAACAGATTACCCAGCACATCACTCGTCAGGGACAGGGGACCTCCCCTGCCCAACCAGTGACTGTGTCTCTCGAAAAGGAGGTCACGCTTTGACCAGTCCCGATGGTTTAGCTCTTCATCAACACTTGGCATAGGTAAGTGGCCTCACCAAGCGCGTCACACCACGCAAATCGGATGAACTACCCCACATCATCCTCAAAGGAGGAATCTATGAAACAGCTATTCTCTTGCGTCTTCGCAGTCCTCGCTTTCACATCTTGCAATTCCACTTCTACACCCGCTGACTACACCCTGAAGCTTGAAGGGAGCGGCGGCGTAGGCATCTGCTGGACCGAACCTGGACTTGAGCGGGAAACCATGTGTGAAGCCGAAGGTGTCTCTATCCCAGGTCGCCCTTCTTCAGGACCTAGAACCGGAATTCAGCTTCCTACAACGGCCACACAGGTCAGCAAAAAGAACCTTTACTTCACGGTAGAACTGGTGACGGCCAGCGAGGTCAAAGCCTCCATGTACAAGAATGGCAACCTGTGCTCAAACACTGTTCTTAAGGGCCAGGGGCAGAAACTGAGGGTTCAATGCTGAGAACTGAACACGGCCACCTCGGCAGCAGCCTGGATAGGACATCCATGCTGCCCAGGTTTACCGAAGCATTTCATAGCGTGAGTTATTGCTTTTAACTTATGGCCAAACTCTTTTATGCCAATGAGGGCACCGTAGAGTTCATGCCCGAAACCATGGGCATGCTGCGCAGCTTCCCCAAGCACTGGCGAGTCATCCTGAACGCTCGTCCTGCCGATGCCCACCATACGCGTGAGATAGACGCTCTAGTCATTACTGAGCGGGCACTTCATGTCGTCGAATTTAAGTACCGCAGCAAACCGGTAACCATCAGTTCAGAGGGATGCTGGCGCTCAGGTGGGCGTGATGATGATTATTCTCCAGCTATCCAAGCACGCGATACTGCGGATGCTCTCAAGATTTGGTTGGATGCACATCCCAATCTGCGGCATATGCGGAATGCTGTCATGCCCTGGGTAGTACTTGAACGGTTTGACCCAGAGAATCGCATCGGAACTCAAAGTATGCGTCCCGGCGTCTACTATGACCCTGGCTATGCCAAGGTGCTTAACGGCATTACAGGTTTCCAAGACGCTCTGCGCAACCGAGAAAAGTATGAGTCAAAGCGGGTTTCCCCATACCCATTTGAAGTACAAGACGTAGAAGCCATCATTAACACCATGGGGGCCAAGCGCCTGGATACCCTCACCGTACAGGGGCGGGTTCTAGACCTACAATCAGGTCAGCCCCTTCAAGAAGTTCCAGTTCGCTTCATCTCACAACATAGCTCTGCACCCTTCAAAGAATTTACGACAGAAGTTTTCTCTGACGAAAATGGGTACTTCAATGTCACAGAAGCTCCTATCGCTCCTTTTGATGTGCGGTTTGTTGGTGCTGACCATCTGCCCGGCTGGACTTCCCTGCCCACTGTCACCTTCCATCCCCGAACTTCTTACACCGTTGTCAACGTGTACCTAGCCAGTCCTAATCTGGACGAGGAGCATGTTCAGAATCTTCTTGCTGAGCAGTTGAGTGGGGTCAAGGCCGACATCAGTGACCTACAGACATGGCTCCTTGAACATGATGAAAAGCAGGCACAGCAAGCGAAACGCATTGAGCAACTAGAAGGGCTGGTCCAACAAATGGGTGAGGTTCAGCCTGAAATGAGCGTGGACCTTACGCCTCTGTGGCAGGAGCTGGAAAGCCTAAGAGCTGAGCAGCAGAAATTTGACCTGTTGGAAGAGGTGGACCTTCAAGTACTCGCCGAAGACGCCCTCAGCCCGATAAGGGAGGAGTTGCTACACCTTAGCCAAAGAGTCACTCAGATGGAAAGTCGCCTGGACCAGACAGAGGTAGAACTCGCTGACGTGAGGCTTCTCGCTGATGAGTCTTCTCTCCGGGCTCGGCAAGCTGAGAGTCAGGCGTTTAATGCTGCACAGCAGGCCAGTGGAGCTCATCAAAGAGTAGATGATTTAGAAGGCCGTTTTACTGGTGTCAGCGAGACGGCACAGGTAGCAGCGAAGGTAGCGGACCAAGCTGGAAAACATGCTTCTCAGGCTTACCGTATAAGCAGCCTCCTAGAAAACCGGGTTGAAGACGTCTATGGCACTGCTCAGGCAGCTCACCAAAAAGCCAGTGACGCCTCGGCTCAATCAGAAGCCGCTGCCTCTAGCTCGGCACAGTCGGCACAATCGGCTCAATCGGCTCAAAAGCATGCGGCGGCTTCTGCGGCTGAGTCTCAAAGAGCGGCAGATGAGGCTAAGGAGAGTCGTTCGGTTCAAGGTGAAAGACTCAAGCATGAGCAGGAAATCTACCTTATCAGTGAAGAACGGCGGAAAAAACGCGCTGAAGCCCTCAAGCTCAGCGCCATTATCGGTGCGGCAGGCGGCATGCTTTCCATGCAGCCTATCCCTTTCGCTGACAACGTCATTCTTACCCCGATGCAAATTTGGATGGTAGTCCGAATCGGGCAGATATATGGTCAGGGCATTGGGCAGGACGCGGCACTCAAGCTTATCGGCACCATGGGGTTCGGATTCGCTGCACAGCACGCCACGATTGCCATGTATAGGCTGATACCAGGTTTGAACTTTGGGCTAGGTCCATTCACAGTTTTCGGCTTTACTGTCCTATTGGGAGCTGCAACTGCCATGTTCTATGAGCGCGGCCAGATGCCTGATAAGCAGGAGCAGGGGCAGCTCCTCCAAGGCATAAAACACCTTCTACAGGACAAGGAATTTACCGAGGAAGTCAAGGCTATGGGAGTGAGCGCAGCCCAGGAGTTCAAGAACCGTGGCAGCAAGCCCACGGCGGAAAACTTACAAGCTGTATTCGCCACAGTCAGTGAGCGGGCGCGCCCTATCGGGGAACGCCTTGAAAGCAAGCTCTTTGGGAAAGACGTGCAGGTGTAGCATTGCTAGGGGCCGTATAGCGTCCAGGCGCAGGGGGAGACCAGCCATGAAAATGTACGTCGGAGTCACTGATAACAACTGGTTTCACATGCTTGCTCAGCAAGGTTGGTCGGAAGAGGTCAACTTTTGGAAGCCGAGTGGGAAACCTTTCAAGGCACTTGCACCCGGCGACCTCTTCCTGTTCAAGCTGCACTCCCCGCACAACTTCATCGTTGGTGGTGGCTTCTTCAGCCGCGCCGTTTCCCTAACGACCTCAATGGCGTGGGATACCTTCGGGCTTGGCAATGGAGCCACGACCTATGAGCAGATGCGGGAGCGCGTGTTCAAATACCGCGGTGGTCGGTCAGCCGAATTTGACCCAGACCCTGTACTCACCTGCATCATGCTTTCCGAGCCGTTCTACTTTCCCGAAGAACTGTGGATTGCTAGCCCCTCAAGCTTCAAGGGGAACATCGTGTCAGGCAAGACTTACAGAGCGGACGATGCAGACAGTCAGATGCTTTATGAGTCGGTAACACAGAACCTGAGACTGTTGAATGGGAAAAGTATTCTCGCCACCCCCGGCTCTGCAACCTCGTCGGTCATTGAGGCTCCCAGATACGGACAGCCTTCTCTGATAAGACCCCGATTGGGACAGAGCGGTTTTCGTGTGATGGTCACCGAGGCTTACCAGCGTCAGTGCGTGATTACTGGCGAGAAAACCCTTCCTGTACTCGAAGCAGCCCACATCCAGCCGTACAGCAAGGGCGGCGCTCATGAGGTCAGCAACGGACTCCTCCTCCGCAGTGACTTGCACAGACTTTTCGACCTCGGCTACCTGGCTGTTGAGCCTACCCAGCGGCAAGTCTTGGTCAGCCCGCAAATCCGCGAGAAGTTCCAGAACGGACGGCACTACTACGCGCTGCAAGGTCAAACCGTCGCCGCACCTCTTAGCGGATTTGACTCACCGGCCCCCGGAAACCTCGAATACCACCTGAGAGAAGTCTATCTGGGCTGACAGTTTTCCCGAAGAGGACACGTTTCTGCCCCCTGAATGCTCAAATGAGCTCGCGGTCAGATGTGGAGTCTCATCTGGCCTTTATTCTGGACAATAACTCACCCACCTGAAAGTTAGGACCTCATGGCGAAAATCACCCTCAAACAACTAGAGCGTCATCTGTACGCCGCCGCAGACATTCTCCGTGGGAAGATGGACGCTTCCGAATTTAAGGAATACATCTTCGGGATGCTCTTCCTGAAGCGCGCCTCTGACGTATTTGCAGCTGAATACGAGCGCATTCTGGCGGAGCAAATCAAACTAGGGCGTACGCCGGAAGAAGCCAAGCAGCGCGCTGAAGCACGGTCCAGGTATGAGACACACAACATCTTCTATGTCCCACTTGAAGCGCGGTGGGAGTACATCCACGACCACCTGCACAAGGACATCGGCAACGGCCTGAACAAAGCACTGGCGGCGTTAGAGAGTGAAAATTATGCTGCGCTTGAGGGCGTGCTCAAGCACATTGATTTCAACCGCCAAGTGGGTCAGACCAGAGTGTCCGACTCTAAGCTTCGCCAACTCATCCAGCACTTCGGCAAGAAACGGCTGCGTGACGAGGATTTCGAGTTTCCCGACCTTATCGGGTCCGCTTACGAGTTTCTGGTCAAGCAGTTTGCCGACAGCGCAGGCAAAAAGGGCGGTGAGTTCTATACCCCGCGTGACGTGGTCCGCCTGATGGTCCGTCTGCTAGACCCACAGCCGAATATGCGCGTTTACGACCCCACCGTCGGCTCCGGTGGCATGCTCATCCTGAGCCGCCAATACGTTGAAGAGCATGGTGGAGACGCCAGCACACTCGCTCTGTACGGACAGGACGCCAATGGTGGTTCATGGGCCATGGCTAAGATGAACCTCATCATGCACGGCATCAATGACGCTGACCTGCGTAACGATGACACCTTGCTACACCCGCTCCACCGTGAAGCCGATGGTGGCTTGATGCGCTTTGACCGCGTTATCGCCAACCCGCCGTTCAGCCTGAACTACGCCGCCAAAGACATTGAAGTGGCGGGACGATTCAAGTACGGATTTACTCCCGAAACAGGCAAAAAGGCTGACCTGATGTTTCTTCAGCACATGCTGGCTGTGACGCGCAAAGGCGGCAAGGTCGCCACAGTCATGCCGCATGGCGTTCTCTTCAGGGGCGGGGACGAGAAAGCTATCCGCACCGGCTTGCTCAACGATGACGTCATAGAAGCGGTGATTGGCCTGCCAGCCAACCTGTTCTACGGTACCGGTATCCCGGCAGCCATCCTGGTCCTGCGCCATGAAGGCGGAAAGCCTGCGGAGCGTAGAGGCAAGGTGCTATTTATCAACGCCGACGCCGAGTACCACTCGATTCGTGCACAGAACATCCTGAAGCCTGAGCACATCGAAAAAATCGTCACAACCTACGAAGCCTTCCGTGACGTACCCGGCTATGCACGCGTGGTCACCCGCAAAGAGCTACGCGAGAATGACGACAATTTGAACATCCGCCGCTATGCAGACAACACCCCAGCACCTGAACCACATGATGTTCGGGCGCACCTCCAGGGGGGCGTGCCGCTGAAAGAAGTCGAAGCGAAACGCGACCTCTTCGTTGCGCACGGCTTCGACCCGATTGAAGTGGTGCTCTGGCCCCATGAGCGGCGCAACTACCTGCAATTCGGTGGACATGCCAGTGCGCGGCGCCACATCCGCACCATGGTTGAGTGTCACGGCGGTGTTGAACAGGCTGAGCAGCAGCTCATGACCCAGTTCACCCGGTGGTGGGAGACGCACCAAAACCAGTTGGCTACGCTGCCAGAAACCAAAGCGTTTCAGCGAGTCCGCAGCGACCTGCTCAGCAGTTTCCAAGTCACGCTTGCCGGTGAGGAAGGCAAGCCTGCCATGCTGAACCCCTTTCAGGTTTCAGGTGTTATTGCCAGTTGGTGGGACGACAACAAGAACAATCTCAAGACCCTAGCGGCAAACGGATGGCAGGAGCTGTTGAACGGCTGGATTCAGAATGCCACCAGCGAAGACTTTGATGGCAGTACCACTGGCGGCATTGACCGCGACCGCCTGCTGCACGCACTGGCCCCTGAGGGCATGGCGACACTGCAAAAGCTGCAGGAGCGCCGCGCCGAGTTAGAGGCTGAACTTGCCGAACTGGAAGGTGACGGCAGCGAGGAAGGCGAGGAGGCCGAAGAGCATGACCCGTCGGAGGTTGCCCGCATTGCTGCTGAGGTCAAGCGAGTGAGGAAACAACTCACCGAGGACAAGAAACAGCACAAGACCACGCTGGAGCAGGCGCTGAGCAGCCTTCAGGCCACTGCCGACGGCATGACCAACGAGCAGCGGCAGGAGCTGGCCCTGAACTTCATGCGCGAGAACTTGGAAACTGCCCTGAACCGCGCCGTGACTGCACACCGCAATCAGATTGTCAGCGTGCTGGAAGGCTGGCACGACAAGTACCACGTCAGCCTGAGTGAGCTGGAGCGAGAGCGGGATGCCGCCGCGCAGCAGTTGGACGGGTTTTTGCGGGAGTTGGGTTATGTCGGAGCATAAGCCTCTGGGCGGGTTGTTCACCTTGGACTATGGTCTCGCCTTGCCAGCTGAGCAACGTTCTGGGCACGGTTACCCTGTTTTCGGTTCTAGTGGGCAGGTAGGCCACCATAGGGATTTAGCAGTTCGCGGCCCAGGCATCATCGTCGGTCGGAAGGGCACTGTTGGGTCCGTAACTTGGAGCGATGATAGCTTCTGGCCGATTGACACGGCTTACTTCGTGCGGCCTACAACTGCCTTGAGCTTGCGCTGGCTGTATTGGCTGCTTAAGTTTTTACCATTGAGTAATCTAGACACTTCTACAGGTGTACCAGGGTTAAACCGGAAAGACGTAGCTGAGATTTCTGCATTTATTCCGCCTCTCCCCGAACAGCGCCGCATCTCTGAAATCCTCGACACCCTTGACCGCACCATCGAAGCCACGCAGCGCATCATTGAGAAGCTTCAGGCAACCCGCCAAGGTCTGCTGCACGACCTGCTGACGCGGGGGCTGGATGAGAACGGCCAGTTGCGCGACCCAGAACGCAACCCCGAACTGTTCCATGAGACGGAGCTGGGGCTGCTGCCGAGGGAGTGGGAGATACAGCCACTTGACACCATAGCTACTGTGTCTGCTGGCGTCACATTAGGCAAGAATTTGTCAGGTTCAGGAACTATAGAACTTCCTTACTTGAGGGTCGCCAACGTTCAGGACGGTTACCTTGACCTTGGTGAAGTGAAGACAATACGGGTACTAGCAAAGGACATTGACCGATACGCGTTACAGGATGGTGACGTGTTGATGAACGAAGGTGGCGACCTCGACAAGCTGGGTCGTGGCGCAGTCTGGCGCAACCATGAAGGCACCTTCCTGCATCAGAACCATGTATTCAAAGTTCGCCCGCAGCCGCATGCCCTTGTTTCAGAGTTCCTTGCGTTTATCGGTGCATCGCCTTACGGAAAACGGTATTTCATGGGTATTGGCAAGCAGACAACTAATCTCGCCTCCATCAACTCCACTCAACTTAAAGCTTTCCCTGTTCCGCTTCCAAGCTTCCAGGAGCAGGAGGCCATCGTATCCAAACTGCTTACTTTCGCCATAAAACTTAAAGCCGAGGAGGCGCGGCTCAGTAAGCTCCAAGCCCTCAAGCGTGGTCTGATGGAAGACCTGCTGAATGGGCGGGTGCGGGTGCCGCTGGTTGAGAGTGATGTCGAAGAGGGTCATGCTGACCGTGTTCCTGAATCCAGCGTCTCAGTGAACCCTACCGATTTGCCCCAGTACATCCCACCCCAACCGCCTATAGCCGCCCACGCGCCCATGTACCGCGCTGCAACTGGGGCGCAGACCAAGCTAACCGAGTGGACACAGGCACTCGCACAGGCCGTTCAAGGGCAGCAGGTAGGTCGGTACAGCCCCGAAGCTCTGGATGCCGTATTGCCGGAGCTGCTGGCACTTACGACTGACCGCCGAGGCGTCTTGCAGGTGCCGGAAGTTCTCGCAAAGGCCGGGATTCGGTTCATGTTGCTGCCTCATCCCAGCGGCAGCAGAGCCAACGGTGCGGCGTTCTACCTGGACGAGGAACACACTCAGCCAGTAGTGGGCCTGTCGCTGCGTTACCCGTATCTCGACGTGTTCTGGTTCAACCTATTGCACGAACTGGCGCATATTCGGCTGGGCCACCAGCCCGTCCCCGATGAGTCCCTGGAACACTATGACCAGCAGAGCCCCGATGAGCAAGCGGCGAACCAGTGGGCGCAGGACAAGCTAATTCCCCCCAGAATGTGGCAAGCCTTCATGAACAGTGAGGAACAGTCCATCCCGAAGATGAGGAGCTTCGCGAAGAAGCTGAACCGTCATCTGTCAATTGTCGCTGGACGATATGGGCACGCGACTAACGACTGGAGCCGAGTGAATCCGCCGAACATAAGGCCAGGTGTGCAGAGCGAGCTTCTCGAACTTCAAAAGCGCTTAGTGGGGGACGACTAGGATGACACGACTGAGCCAGGGCGAGTACTTCGATGAGCTGGTGCAGCGCACCGCCAGCTATCAGAGCAGCGCCGACTACTTGGAGACATTGCGAGTCGTCGCAGCACTGAAGGATTTCTCTCCGTTCAACGCCTACCTCCTGCGTTTGCAGAGGCCAAATCTTCGCTTCGCTGCTCGACTTGAGCGTTGGCATTACGAGTTTGGCCGTCAGCTTCGGCAGGACCGTCCAGCGTATCCATTGGTCATTCTTAGACCTTTCGGCCCTGTAGATTTCGTGTTCGACTACGATGACACCGACGGCTACCCCTTGCCCTTGAGCGTGCTGGAACCTTACCGCGCCTCTGGATATATCAGCCGCGAAACATGGGAACGACTCTTCCACAATGCGCGTCGGCGTGGCGTTCTGGTGGAGTTCCGAGGAGGCGAGTTCGGGGAAGCAGGGTCTATCGGACTCTTCTCTACTCCGTTTCAGCTGCCTAAGGCTGCGACGAGGTCAGTGCGCGAAGAGCCTCCTGTCAGGTTTCGGGTAAGCCTGAGCTCGTTGAGTCGGGAAGTACAGTTCACCACTCTCCTCCATGAACTGGGCCACTTGTGCTGCGGTCATTTGGGCGGCCTGCCAGGCGACGACTGGCCAAACCGGGAAAGACTGCCTCCCACCGTTGTGGAGTTCGAGGCTGAGTCTGTTTCCTTCATCGTCGGTAGACGGTTAGGACTGGAGAGCAATGCTGAAGAATACCTGGCTGGCTACGCTGCACGCGGCGAGGTGGTCCCTCAGGGCGTTAGTGTACACACCGTTCTCAAGGCAGCAGGGTTAATTGAAGAGTGGGCCAGCAAGCTCACTTTTCCCCGTAAACCACGCAGGGAAAAAGCAGAAAGGCAGTTGCGTTCTAAACGAGAGGGACTGCTGGCCGGAGACAATCTATGACTACTACCAATAAGGCGCGTACTCCTTGGCTTCCCACTTATGATTGGGCCGTAGCTCTTTATAATATTTTGCCCAATATCTCTATAGCTGCCATAAGTAGCATGGAAAGAGCCATCAACAATCAGGTTGGTAGTGCCGCTCACCCAGTTGACTGGTCAAAGCCAGATGAGTGGATAGCACAGCGTCTGGAAGGAGAAGATAAGGCATTGGCACTCATGATATGGGAATCCACAGATAGGTTAGTCAATCCACGCTATATAACCGGCTCTCTAATACTAGGTAAGCAGAATGGCCTCCTTGATACTTCGGAAACAAAATTTCAATTGACCACAGCTGGGCAGGATTTTGTCAGAAGAAAGCGCCAAGCAATTGCAGCCGTTGACAATCAAGAAGGCATCACGCAAATTCTAACTGCATTGCTAGCGGTAGATGCAGCAAAGCGAAAAGAGCTATATCCACTTTGGCTAGAGGAATTAGGCGGGGACAATCGTGCCGAGTCGACACTGATGGGTTTACTCTATGAGCGCCTTAACAATCTCATCCA